>NZ_JBQZXC010000004.1:0-66599 GCF_053555815.1 Shigella sp. SIG6
CCCTTTGGCCCCGTTCTATTTATTAGTGAAATTACAATCTCACCGGATCGATATGCCAGATATGATCAGCGTACTCTTTGATAGTACGGTCAGAAGAGAAGTAGCCCATATTGGCAATGTTCAGCATCGCTTTTGCGGTCCACTCTTCCTGAAGCTCGTAGAGTTCGTCGACTTTATCCTGACAATCGACATAGCTGCGATAATCCGCCAGTACCTGGTAGTGATCGCCGAAGTTGATCAGCGAATCAACCAGATCGCGATAGCGACCCGGATCTTCCGGACTGAATACACCGCTGCCGATTTGCGTCAGCACCTGATGCAGCTCCTCATCTTTCTCGTAGTATTCACGCGGTTTGTAGCCCTGACGACGCAGTTCTTCCACTTCTTCCGCTGTGTTACCAAAAATAAAGATATTGTCAGCACCGACATGATCCAGCATCTCGACATTCGCACCGTCCAACGTACCGATAGTCAGCGCACCGTTAAGCGCAAACTTCATGTTACTGGTGCCGGAAGCTTCCGTCCCTGCCAGCGAAATCTGTTCAGACAGATCTGCCGCCGGAATGATCAACTGCGCCAGGCTAACGCTGTAGTTCGGGATGAACACGACTTTCAGCTTATCGCCAATCTGCGGATCGTTGTTGATCACTTTCGCTACGTCATTGATCAAATGAATAATGTGCTTCGCCATGTAATAGGCCGAAGCCGCCTTACCGCCAAAAATATTCACGCGCGGTACCCACTTCGCATCCGGGTCGGCCTTGATGCGGTTATAGCGGGTAATCACATGCAACACATTCATCAATTGACGTTTGTATTCGTGAATACGTTTGATTTGTACATCGAACAACGCCTTTGGATTCACCACCACATTCAGCTGCTGGGCGATATACTCTGCCAGACGCTTTTTGTTCTCCAGCTTCGCCTGATGCACAGCGTGATTAACCATTGGGAAATCACAGTGTTGTTGCAGCTCATTAAGCAGGCTAAGGTCGGTGCGCCAGTTACGGCCCAGGTGTTCGTCCAGCACGGCTGAAAGCGATGGGTTCGCTACCGCCAGCCAGCGACGCGGCGTCACACCGTTGGTGACGTTGGTGAAACGACCCGGGAAGATTTTCGCAAAGTCGGCAAACAACGATTGCACCATCAGATTAGAGTGCAGTTCCGATACACCGTTAACTTTGTGGCTCACAACAACCGCCAGCCAGGCCATACGCACACGACGACCGTTGGATTCATCAATGATCGACGCCCGTCCCAGCAGATCGGTATCGTTCGGATACTGTTCCTGCAAGGTTTTCAGGAAATAGTCGTTGATTTCAAAGATGATCTGCAGGTGACGCGGCAGAATTTTACCCAGCATATCAACCGGCCAGGTTTCCAGCGCCTCGCTCATCAGCGTGTGGTTAGTGTAGGAGAAGACCTGACAACACACCTCAAACGCGTCGTCCCAGCTAAATTGGTGCTCATCGATCAGCAGACGCATCATCTCAGGAATCGACAGTACCGGATGGGTATCATTGAGATGAATCGCGATTTTATCCGCCAGGTTATCGTAGGTTTTATGCAACTGATAATGGCGGCTTAAAATGTCCTGAATGGTCGAGGAAACCAGGAAGTATTCCTGACGCAGGCGCAGCTCACGCCCGGAGTAGGTGGAGTCATCCGGATACAGTACGCGAGATACGTTCTCGGAGTGGTTTTTATCTTCCACTGCCGCGAAGTAGTCACCCTGGTTGAATTTACCGAGGTTAATTTCGCTACTGGCTTGCGCACTCCACAAACGCAGCGTGTTGGTCGCGTCGGTGTCGTAACCAGGGATTATCTGATCGTAAGCGACTCCCAGAATCTCTTCGGTTTCAATCCAGCGCGTTTTTTTACCTTCCTGCTGAATGCGACCACCAAAACGGACTTTATAGCGCGTGTTGTGGCGTTTGAATTCCCACGGGTTACCGTATTCCAGCCAGTAGTCTGGCGACTCTTTCTGGCTACCGTTAACGATGTTCTGCTTGAACATACCGTAGTCATAGCGGATGCCGTAACCGCGCCCCGGCAACCCTAACGTCGCCAGAGAATCAAGGAAGCAAGCCGCCAGACGTCCCAGGCCACCGTTACCGAGGCCGGGGTCATTTTCTTCATCAATCAGCTCTTCGAGATTTAACCCCATCGCTTCCAGTGCGCCCTGTACATCTTCGTAAATTCCTAGCGACAACATGGCGTTGGAGAGCGTACGGCCAATCAAAAACTCCATCGACAGGTAGTAAACCTGACGAGTTTCTTGCGACAACTGGGCACGGTTTGAACGTAACCAGCGCTCCACGAGACGATCGCGCACAGCAAATAACGTTGCGTTCAGCCATTCATGTTTATTGGCGACGACCGGGTCCTTTCCAATCGTAAACATCAGCTTGTAAGCGATAGAGTGCTTAAGAGCTTCTACGCTAAGCGTGGGCGATGAATATGTAAACGGAGCATTCATATAGGCGTTTCCTGAAAACTATTTCAAGCGATAGTAAAGCTCACGGTACGACTTCGCCGCGACCTGCCAGCTAAAATCCATTGCCATAGCCTGACGTTGCACAAACCGCCACAGTGAAGGACGGGACCACAGTACAAAAGCACGCCGAATAGCCCGTAACAGCGACCAGGCATTACTATCTTCAAAGACAAACCCACTGGCGACGCCATCTGCAAGGTTCTCAAGAGAACAGTCAGAAACCGTATCAGCAAGCCCACCGGTGCGCCGCACTAACGGCAGCGTACCGTACTTCAATCCATAAAGTTGCGTTAAGCCGCACGGTTCAAAACGGCTGGGCACCAGAATGACGTCCGCGCCGCCCATAATGCGATGCGAAAATGCTTCGTGATAGCCAATCTGAACGCCCACCTGACCGGGGTATTCCGCTGCCGCCGCAAGGAAACCTTCCTGCAGCACCGGATCGCCCGCGCCGAGTAGCGCCAGCTGCCCGCCCTGCTCCAGAAGCCCCGGTAAGGCTTCCAGCACCAGGTCGAGACCTTTCTGGCTGGTCAGACGGCTCACCACTGCAAAAAGCGGCACTTTATCGTCAACCTTAAGCCCCATTGCGATTTGTAACTGGCGCTTATTTTCCGCTTTATCTTCCAACGTATCGCGGGTGTAACGCGAGGCCAACAGTAAGTCCGTCTCTGGACTCCAGATTTTCTCGTCCACGCCGTTCAGTACGCCTGAAAGACGCCCTTCACGGTGACGCTGTTGCAACAGACCTTCCATACCGTAGGCAAACTGCGGTTCGGTGATCTCGCGAGCGTAGGTTGGACTGACCGCCGTAATGTGATCGGCATAGTACAGACCGGCCTTCAGGAAAGAGATTTGTCCGTTGAATTCCAGCCCATGAATATTAAAGAATGACCATGGCAATTGGATGTCATTCATGTGATGTGCATAAAACATGCCTTGATAGGCCAGGTTGTGCACAGTAAACACCGACTTCGCAGGACGCCCGCGCGCCGCCAGATACGCAGGCGCAAGACCTGCATGCCAGTCGTGCGCATGCACCACATCAGGACGCCAGAATGGGTCAAGCCCGCTGGCCATTTCTGCCCCAACCCACCCCAGCAGCGCAAAACGCAATACGTTGTCGGTATAGGCAAATAAGTTGGTATCGTGATACGGGCTTCCCGGACGATCATAGAGATGCGGCGCGTCAATCAGGTATATGCCAACCCCGTTGTAATGACCGAACAACAGCGTGATATGCCCGGCGAAAGTATCACGACGGGATACTACCTGCGCATCGGTCACGCCACGGCGAATATCGGGAAATGCAGGCAACAGTACGCGAGCGTCAACGCCGTCTGCGATTTGTGCTGCGGGTAATGCCCCAATAACATCAGCCAGACCGCCGGTTTTAAGCAGCGGGAACATCTCTGAACATACATGTAAAACCTGCATTATCGCTCCTGTTTATGCCCTAACTTCCGTAGCATTTCGCGCGTTACCAGCACGATGCCTTCTTCTGAACGATAGAAACGACGTGCATCTTCCTCTGCGTTTTCACCAATCACCATGCCTTCCGGGATAACACAAGCACGATCGATGACGCAGCGGCGCAGACGGCACGAGCGACCTACCCATACTTCCGGTAACAATACGGCGGAATCAATGTTGCAGAATGAATTCACGCGAACGCGCGAGAACAGAACGGACTGCACCACCACCGAACCGGAGATCACACAACCGCCGGATACCAGTGAGTTAAGGGTCATCCCGTGGCTACCGGAGCGATCCTGCACGAATTTCGCTGGCGGTAATGATTCATTGTAGGTGCGAATTGGCCAATTGCGATCGTACATATCCAGTTCCGGCACCACAGAGGCCAGATCGAGATTCGCTTTCCAGTAAGCTTCCAGCGTACCCACATCGCGCCAGTACGGCTCGGCATCCGGGTCGGATTGTACGCAAGAGAGCGGGAACGGGTGCGCATAGGCCAGACCGGCTTCGGTGATCTTGGGAATCAAATCTTTGCCAAAGTCGTGGCTGGAGTTCTCATCACGATCGTCTTCTTCCAGCAGTTCATACAGATAGTCGGCGTCAAAGACGTAGATACCCATACTCGCCAGAGATTTGCTCGGATCGTTCGGCATTGACGGTGGGTTAGCAGGTTTTTCAACGAATTCGATAATTTTATCGTTCTCATCAACCGCCATAACGCCAAATGCGGAGGCTTCTTCAATCGGTACTGGCATACAAGCAACGGTGCAACGTGCGCCTTTTTCGACGTGATCGATAAGCATACGCGAGTAGTCTTGCTTGTAGATATGGTCGCCCGCCAGGATCACCACGTATTCCGCTTTATAACGGCGGATAATGTCGAGGTTTTGGGTGACCGCATCTGCGGTGCCGCGATACCAGTTTTCCCCTTTCATTCTCTGCTGTGCTGGCAGCAGATCGACAAACTCGTTCATTTCTTCATTGAAGAATGACCAGCCGCGCTGAATGTGCTGCACCAGAGTGTGGGACTGGTACTGGGTGATCACGCCCATACGACGGATCCCAGAGTTGTTGCAGTTAGACAGCGCAAAGTCAATAATGCGGAACTTACCGCCGAAGTGTACGGCCGGTTTTGCTCGCTTATTGGTTAAATCCTTCAGGCGGGTACCACGTCCTCCCGCCAGTATCAGGGCAACAGATTTCAATGGCAGCTGGCGCGCCAACATTAAGTGATCGTTCTTCTCTAAACTAACCATGACTAACTCCTTTTTTATCATCTCTGGAACACACACAATCCGTGTGCAGGTCCCTGCCAGACAACCGTAATCACTGGGTTATCCTCTCCAGCGAATGGGGGAATGGCGTGCCACTCCCCAGCAGGTAAAACAATCTCTGTTACCTCAAGCGTGGCGTTAATTGCGATCAAAAAGCGATCCGAGAGCAGAATTTGCAGCTGTTTCGGCCCGTTTTGCCACTCATCCGTGCTTAAAGGTTGAGCATATCGATTTAGCCAACGGACATTGCCGTCACCTTCTTCCCACCAGCGATTCTCCACCAAAGCGGGAATGCGCTTGCGCAGATGGATTAACGCGGCGGTAAATGCGGTTAAACCACTGCTTGCCTGCGACCAGTCCAACCAGTTTAATTGGTTATCCTGACAGTAGGCATTGTTATTGCCATGCTGGCTGTGACCATGTTCGTCACCGGCCAGTAACATCGGCGTGCCCTGGGAGAGCAACAACGTTGTTAACAGGGCATGAATGCTGTCGCGCCGCCGTTCAACCAGGTCAAGAGTACCGCCTAACCCTTCTTTACCATGATTGTTACTGTAATTGTTGTTGGTCCCGTCGCGATTTTCTTCTCCGTTTGCTTCATTGTGTTTATGGTTGAAGCAAACGCAGTCGCGAAGCGTAAAACCGTCATGCGCGGTGACGAGATTAATCGCGGCACTCGGCAGACGACCATTACGTTTAAAAACATCGCTGGAGGCAGCAAAACGCCCGGCAAACGCCCCCAGAGGCAAATCATAATGTAGCCAGAAACGACGGGCAGCATCGCGGAAATGATCGTTCCACTCGGCAAACAGCGGCGGGAAATTTCCCACCTGATAACCACTAGGAGCGATATCCCACGGTTCAGCAATTAACTTCACCTGCGAGAGCACCGGGCAGTTCTGGATAGCGGTAAACAACGGCGCATCCTGACGGAACTCTGGCGTACGACCCATGACTGCCGCCAGATCAAAGCGGAAACCATCGACGTGGCAGGTTTCTACCCAATAACGCAGGCAGGCGCTGGCATAATCCACCACCGCCGGATGACTCAAATTGAGCGTGTTGCCGCAACCGGTCCAGTTGTGATAATCGCCGTCTTCTCTTATCCAATAATAGCTACGGTTATCGATCCCACGCAGCGAGAATAACGGGCCGTCGAGGTCCAGTTCCGCACTATGGTTGAGCACGATATCAAGAATGACTTCGATACCCGCTTTATGCAGTGCTTTGATTGCATCGCGAAACTCATCCAGCGCCGTTTCTGGCGAGCAGGCATACGCCGGATGCAGCGCAAACATCGCCACCGGGTTGTAACCCCAGTAGTTACTTAGCCCCATGCGTTGCAGACGTGGTTCACTGGCAAACTGCGCCACTGGCAGCAGTTCCAGCGCGGTAATGCCCAATTGTTTCAAATAGTTGATCATCACCGGATGCCCGAGGGCTTTATAAGTGCCACGGATCTCGACCGGGATCTCCGGGTGCAAGTACGTTAATCCTTTGACATGGGCTTCATAAATGATGGTGCTGCCCCACGGCGTGCGCGGCGGGGCGTCATCTTCCCAGTCATAGTGATCAACCACCACTACGCATTTCGGCGCAATGGCGGCGTTGTCGCGATAGTCAGGTTCATTATGACCGGCGTGCAGCAGCGGGTTATCTTTAAACTCCCCGTCAATTTGCCGCGCGCAAGGATCAATCAACAACTTCGCCGGGTTAAAGCGATGCCCCTCGGCGGGTTGCCAGGGGCCATGAACGCGATAACCATAACGCAAACCCGGGCGCGCATCCGGCAGATAACCGTGCCAAATGTCGCCACTGTTCCCTGGCAAGTCATAGCGATGTTCCTGGCCATTGGCGTCAAAGACACACAGTTCTACCCGCTCGGCATGAGCGGAGAAAAGTGTGAAGTTGACGCCCTGACCGTCGTAATGCGCGCCGAGGGGAGCGGGTTTGCCAATGGCGAGTTGTGTCATTCTGCCTCCCGAACCAGCCAGATAGTGGCCAGCGGTGGTAGCGTCAGGCTTAGTGAATGCTGACGACCGTGGCTGGCAATCTCATCGCTGTGTACCGTGCCGCCATTGCCTGCATTACTGCCGTGATAGTGCATGGAATCGGTATTGAGGATTTCACGCCATTTGCCTGGCTGATTAATGCCGAAGCGATAATCATGACGCGGCACCGGCGTAAAGTTACTGGCAACGATAATTTCGTTACCCTCTTTATCGCGACGCACAAAGATCAGCACCGAGCGTTCTTTGTCATCCACCACCAGCCATTCAAAGCCGTACGGGTCAAAATCCAGTTCATGCATTGCTTTATGGTGGCGGTAGGTGAGGTTCAGATCGCGCACCAGACGCTGGACACCGTGGTGCCAGTTATCGCCGCCTTCCAACAGATGCCAGTCGAGGCTGGCGTCATGGTTCCACTCGCGGCCCTGGGCAAATTCGTTCCCCATGAACAGCAGTTTCTTGCCCGGAAATGCCCACATCCAGCCATAGTAAGCGCGCAGGTTAGCGAATTTCTGCCATGCGTCGCCCGGCATGCGGTCGAGAATCGATTTTTTACCGTGGACCACTTCATCATGCGACAACGGCAGGACGAAGTTTTCAGTGTAGTTGTAGAGCATCCCGAAGGTCAGTTTATCGTGATGATACTGACGATAAATCGGGTCGAGCTTCATGTAGTCCAGGGTGTCATGCATCCAGCCGAGGTTCCACTTGTACCAGAAGCCCAGACCGCCCATATCCTGCGGACGAGAAACGCCAGGGAAATCGGTAGACTCCTCAGCCATTGTCACCGCACCGGAAACCTGCTCACCAAGAATACGGTTGGTATTACGCAAGAATTCAATCGCTTCAAGATTCTCGCGCCCGCCAAATTCGTTCGGGATCCACTCCCCCTCTTTACGGCTGTAGTCACGATAAATCATCGACGCCACCGCATCGACGCGCAGCGCATCAATACCAAAACGTTCAATCCAGTAAAGCGCGTTACCGACGAGGAAGTTACTGACTTCACGGCGACCATAGTTGTAGATCAGCGTGTTCCAGTCCTGATGATAGCCTTCACGCGGATCGCTGTGTTCATACAAGTTCGTGCCATCAAATTCGGCAAGCGCAAAGTCATCAGTCGGGAAGTGGCCTGGCACCCAGTCGAGAATCACGTTCAGACCAGCTGCGTGTGCGGCATCAATGAAATAACGGAAGTCGTCGCGAGTACCAAAACGGCGGGTTGGTGCATACAGGCCGGTTGGCTGATAACCCCAACTGCCATCGAAGGGATGCTCGTTAATGGGCAGTAGTTCGAGGTGGGTAAAGCCCATCCATTTAGCATAAGGCACCAGTTGATCGGCCAGCTCGCGGTAGCTCAACCAGAAATTGTTGTCGGTGTGGCGACGCCAGGAACCCAGGTGAACTTCATAAATAGAGATTGGCGCATCAAACTGATTCGCTTTTTTGCGCTCTTCAGTCTGTACAACCTTTTCCGGCAGCCCGCAAATAAGAGACGCGGTTTCCGGGCGCATTTGCGTTTCGAAGGCATAAGGGTCGGACTTCAGACGCAAGTTGCCATTGGCATCAATCATCTCGTATTTATAGAGCTGACCGTTATGCGCCCCAGGGATAAACAGTTCCCAGATGCCGCTCTCTTTACGCAGGCGCATCGGGTGACGGCGACCGTCCCAGTAGTTGAATTGCCCAACCACCGAGACCCGACGGGCGTTTGGAGCCCAGACAGAGAAACGCGTACCTGTGACGCCATCCATAGTATCTGCATGCGCGCCTAAGGTTTCATACGGGCGCAGGTGAGTACCTTCAGATAATAGCCAGGCATCCATTTCCTGGATTAGCGGACCAAAACGGTAAGGATCATCAATCAGGTTTTGCTGACCATGCCAGACAACAGCCAACTGATAGCGGAAAAAATTCTTACGTCGCGGAATGACGCCGCTAAAGAATCCCCGTGAGTCGAGACACTCCAGTTTTGCGAGTTTGCGCCCGGTTTTCGGTTCAATCACCCACACATCGGTAGCGTCGGGTAAAAGGGCACGGACTTCCAGTCCCGCGGTGGTTTTATGCATTCCCAGTACGGAAAAAGGATCCGCAAAATGGCCTGCAATTAGCGCGTTAATCACGTCTCTATCGATACGATCGGACATGCTTGTCTTCCTGTTTTATTGTGTCACCCCATCCAATTGGATTTTTGACTTCTGGTTGTGACATTTTTTTGACCTGAACGGCGCAGCACTCTGTGCATCCTCTCTACGTCGTCCTCACTTCAGGTAAGGCTGTGAATACTCATGTATTCAGCCACCCTTAAAGAATAGCCAATGCTCTATTTAACTCCCGGTAAATCATGAAACATCTGCGCTTACTCCTGTATTACGCACTAACAGGGGCGGCATCGCGCCCCAGATTTAATGAATAAAGATTACGCCAGTTGACGAAGCATCCGACGCAGCGGCTCCGCGGCCCCCCACAGCAGCTGGTCGCCCACGGTAAAGGCTGACAGGAACTCTGGTCCCATATTCAGCTTACGCAGGCGGCCTACCGGCGTGGTCAGCGTGCCGGTAACGGCAGCTGGGGTTAGCTCACGCATAGTGATTTCCCGATCGTTCGGAACGACTTTCGCCCACGGATTGTGCGCAGCCAGCAGTTCTTCGACGGTCGGAATAGACACATCTTTTTTCAATTTAATAGTGAATGCCTGGCTGTGGCAGCGCAATGCCCCGACACGCACACATAAACCATCTACCGGAATTACGGAAGATGTGTTGAGGATCTTGTTGGTTTCCGCCTGCCCTTTCCACTCTTCGCGGCTCTGACCGTTATCGAGCTGTTTGTCGATCCACGGAATCAGGCTACCCGCCAGCGGCACGCCAAAGTTATCCACCGGCAGCTCACCGCTACGGGTTAAGGTTGTGACTTTGCGTTCGATATCGAGAATAGCAGAGGACGGGGTCGCGAGTTCATCTGCCACATGGCCATACAGATGGCCCATCTGGGTTAATAACTCACGCATATGTCGCGCACCACCGCCGGAAGCGGCCTGGTAGGTTGCAACGGACACCCAATCAACAAGATCATTGGCGAATAAACCACCCAACGACATCAACATCAGGCTTACGGTACAGTTACCGCCAACAAAAGTCCTGATGCCATTATTTAATCCGTCGGTAATGACGTCCTGATTGACGGGGTCAAGAATGATGATGGCGTCATCTTTCATGCGCAGAGACGATGCTGCGTCAATCCAGTAACCTTGCCATCCGCTTTCACGAAGCTTTGGATAGATTTCGTTGGTATAATCGCCGCCCTGACAGGTCACAATGATATCGAGGGCCTTTAGCGCCTCCAGATCAAAGGCATCCTGAAGTGTGCCAGTGGTTCCGCCAAAAGACGGCGCAGCCTGGCCAAGCTGAGAAGTAGAAAAGAAGACAGGGCGAATGGCGTCGAAGTCGCGCTCTTCAACCATGCGTTGCATGAGAACGGAGCCGACCATACCGCGCCAGCCGATAAAACCAACATTTTTCATAAGCGTTTTTTCCTGCAAAGATGTGTGCTGTATAAATGTGCCGGTCTCCTCTTGGCACATCTTTCACCATACAAAAAGCAGCCAAAGTCGCAAGTGAAATTAATCAATGATAGCGAAGCCATCAGTAATGCGACTTATCCTGCTTTGTTAGCACGCAGAAAGTCCGCGGCAATTATCAGGGAATTTGAGTTATGAATGAAATCATTTCTGCAGCAGTTTTATTGATCCTGATTATGGATCCGCTCGGAAACCTGCCTATTTTCATGTCCGTACTGAAACATACTGAACCGAAAAGACGGCGGGCAATCATGGTGCGAGAGTTGCTTATTGCTCTCCTGGTGATGCTGGTGTTCCTGTTTGCGGGTGAGAAAATTCTGGCATTTCTCAGCCTGCGAGCAGAAACCGTCTCCATTTCTGGCGGCATCATTCTGTTTCTAATCGCCATTAAGATGATTTTCCCCAGCGCTTCAGGAAATAGCAGCGGGCTTCCGGCAGGTGAAGAGCCATTTATCGTGCCGTTGGCAATTCCGTTAGTCGCCGGGCCGACTATTCTCGCCACGCTGATGTTGTTGTCTCATCAGTACCCGAATCAGATGGGACATCTGGTGATTGCTCTGCTGCTGGCCTGGGGCGGCACCTTTGTCATCCTGCTACAGTCTTCGCTATTTTTACGTCTGCTGGGCGAGAAAGGGGTGAACGCACTTGAACGCCTGATGGGATTGATTCTGGTGATGATGGCAACTCAGATGTTCCTCGACGGCATTCGAATGTGGATGAAGGGGTAACGAGGAGAGTTTTTCGAAAAGAGCCCGGTAGCGTCACAACTACCGGGCGAACAAACTTAACTCAACAGCTGGAACGCAATCATCCCAACGATGGCACCAACAGTGCCGAGGATGGTTTCCATCATGGTCCAGGTTTTCAGCGTTTCGGCTTCGGTCGCGCCGGTAAATTTACCGAACAACCAGAAACCAGCGTCGTTAACGTGGCTGACAACAATCGAACCACCAGCGATACAAATCGACAGTGCCGCCATTTGCGCACCAGAGTAGTTCAGTTGTTCAATGACTGGCATCACCAGTCCCACCGCCGTTAAACAGGCTACGGTGGCAGACCCCTGAATGATGCGCACTGCAGCAGCCAGCACGAAGCAGGTGATAGCAATCGGCAGGCCCATGCCGGTTAACGCTTCGCCCAGTGCCGGACCTACGCCAGAGTCAACCAGCACCTGTTTGAACACGCCGCCTGCACCAATCACCAGCAGAATGATCCCCGCCGGTTGCAGCGCGTGACCGCAAATCTCCATCACTTTGTCTTTTGGCATGCCCTGACGCATTGCCAGGCCATAAATCGCTACCAGACAAGCAACCAGAATCGCGGTAAACGGATGACCAATAAACTCGAACCATTCGTAAGCGGTAGAGCCTTCTGGCACAAAACGCGCGGCAATGGTTTTCAGCCCCACCAGCACCAGCGGCAACAGGATCAGCGACAGGCTGAATCCGAAAGATGGCATTTTACCTTCGCCGAGATGCGGTTCGCTGATGTCGTCAGGAATATGCAGCTCAACGTAACGGCTGATGAAGTTACCCCACAGCGGCCCGGCAATAATCATTCCCGGAATTGCCGCACACAGGCCAATCAGGATCATCCAGCCAAAGTCGGCATTCATCTGCGATGCCAGCAGCATTGGCGCTGGCCCAGGCACCAGGAACGCTGCCGCGGCCGCCACGCCTGCGAATAATGGGATTACCAGCTTCACCAGGTTCGTACCGGTGTGGCGCGCCATTGAGAAAGCAACGCTAATCAGCAGAACAATCGCCACTTCAAAGAACAGCGGTAGCGCACAGACCAGCCCCGCAAGGCCGATGGCATAATGCGCGCGGCTGTGACCGAAGGATTTGAGCATTTTTACGGCAATCTGATCGACTGCGCCGGTTTCATATAAGATCTTGCCAAACATAGCTCCCAGGGCGACAACCACCGCCAGGAAGCCGAGGGTGCCTACCATCCCTTTTTCCATCGTCGCTGCGATTTTATCGAGCGGCATACCGGAAAAAAGGCCAGCCCCCATGGACACCACCATCAAAGCCAGGAAAGCGTGCATACGCGCCTTCATGACTAAAAACAGCAGCAGTAAAACAGACCCTACTGCTGTTAAAACAAGCGTTAATGTAGTCACTACTTATTTGCCTTTTTTAATAACCTCAATGGTGCTTGCCACAACACCTTCCAGCGGTTGATCGATATCCACCACCAGTACATCGGTTTCGTCCGCACCCGGCTCCTGCAGCGTTTCAAACTGCGTCACCAACATTTGGGTTTTAAAGAAATGGCCTTTGCGCGCTTTCAGGCGACTTTCAATCACATCAAAATCGCCTTTCAGGTAGATGAAAGAGAGATTCGGATTACCTTCACGCAGCAAGTCGCGATAGTGCTTTTTCAGTGCAGAACAGGCGATCAGCGACACTTTATTGGTGCGCTGCATAGCAAACGCGGAGTCGTTCAGCGCCTGCAACCAGGGTTTGCGATCGTCGTCATTCAGCGGTTCGCCAGACGCCATTTTTTCGATATTGCGCCGTGGATGGAGGAAATCGCCATCAAGAAACGCGGCATGAAGTTGATGCGCCACTTCACTGGCGACCGCAGATTTGCCGCTGCCCGATACGCCCATCAAGACGTAAATGTGGTGATCATGGTTAGTCGTGCTCAAAGTGGTGCCCCCACAATACAAGAATTAAAAATGTTACGGGTAACTGTTATCGGTAACATTATCCAGCCGGACAATATCAGAAGCAATATCCATCCGTGCCTTAAGTGTATAAGTGTGAGCTACTTCAAATTTGTGGGCTTAAATAGATCCGCCCGGTGACAAGGTGAAACCTAAATCTAACATTTTCGGTGTCACAGATTCGCCACGAATACGCGCCAGCAGGCGTTCAGCGCCAATACTGCCCATCCGCTCACGCGGCGTCAGCACGCTCGCAAGTCGTGGCTCCATCACCTGACCAATGTCATGACCGTGGAAACCGGCAATCGCCATATCGTCAGGAACTTTTAACCCCAGACGCTGACATTCAAACGCCGCGCCGACCGCCAGATCATCATTAGTACAGAACACGCCATCCAGCTGCGGATATTCCCGCCGCGCCTGGCGAATCAGTTCAATACCGGAAGAGTAAGAAGAAGATTGCTCAACCATCACGCTATATGGCACCAGGTCTGCATCCAGCATCGCCTGTTCGTATCCCTTCTGTTTGATGATAGTATGTTCGTCGAGACGTGCGCCGAGATAGGCAATGTGGCGATGCCCGCGAGCAATAATGGCGGTAGTCATCTGGCGTGCCGCTTCAAAGTTATCAAAACCGACGGCGATATCGAGGCACGGCGACTGGCTGTCCATCAACTCCACCACCGGGATCCCCGCCACTTCAATCATCTTTAAGGTGCGCGGCGTGTGGGTACGTTCGGTGAGGATCAGGCCGTCGATATTCCAGGAGAGCATGGATTCGAGACGTTCTTGCTCCATTTCCGGTTTATAACCGTAGTGCGCCAGCATGGTCTGATAACCGTGCGCGTCGGTGACGCTTTCGATTCCGCGTAATACTTCCGCGAAAACCTGGTTGGTAAGAGAAGGTAACAGGACGCCAATCGCCCGGCTGGTAGCGTTAGAGAGGATATCGGGCGCACGATTGGGAATATAGCCCAGTTCATCAAGAGCGGCGGCAATCTTGCCGCGTAGAGCGACGGAAACCTGCTCCGGGTTGCGTAAAAAACGGCTGACCGTCATTTTGGTCACGCCTACACGGTCAGCCACATCCTGAAGTACGGGTCTTTTCTTTTTCATCGTCCTGAAGGTACAAAAGAGATAGATTCTCTTAGTTTAACACGGACGCATCAGAACCTTCCCGGGGAAAACAGTGCTTGTTTACAATTATTAGATATACACTAAATCAATTGCATCGCATTGTGCTAACGACGCGGCAAAACCCCGGAAGCGTGCATCAGCACGCGACCGGAGCGAGCGAGGAAGCCTGCAAAAAGGCAGGCTTCAAAGATGCCGTTGAGTTTTAAACCGGCGGCAGATCGAACAGTAACACTTCGCTGTCGCTATCCGCATGGATGGAGATTGCCTGCTCATCCCAGATTGCCAGACCATCGCTGGTCGAGGCTTTCACGCCGTTAATGGTAACATTGCCTTTTACCACCTGGATCCAGACGCGGCGTTCAGCGGCAATCTGATGCACCGACTGCTCATCTTTCAGCAACGCCCAACGATACAGTTCCATATCCTGATGCACTTTCAGCGAACCATCTCGCGCATCCGGCGAGAGCACCAGCTGTTTGCCCTGCACGGCATCGAAGCGACGCTGTTCATAACGCGGCGTAATGCCATTTTCTTCAGGCATGATCCAGATCTGATACAGATGCAGACGCTCGGTGCTGCTTGGGTTGTACTCTGAGTGACGAATACCCGTACCCGCACTCATAATCTGGAACTCACCCGCCGGAACCTGCTCTTTATTGCCCATGCTGTCCTGATGCTCAACAGTACCTTCCAGCACGTAGGTCAAAATTTCCATATCTTTATGCGGGTGAGTGCCGAAGCCCTGCCCTGCTTCAATCACGTCGTCGTTAATCACGCGCAGCGCGGAGAAGCCCATAAAGTTCGGATCGTAATAGTTGGCAAAAGAGAAAGTATGCCAGGAGTCCAGCCAGCCATGATTTGCATGACCACGTTCATTTGCTTTGCGTAAGTAGATCATTTGTATTCGCCCCCTGAATGATTTCGATGGGCTTAGTGTGGACCCGATCTGCCTGGGATGATAGAGGGTGAAAATTGACCCCTCTGTTCAAAAAAATTGAACTATTCGAGGGGCCATCAAACTTAATTCGCGAGAGTCACTGTGGAGGGAGAGGCTTGCTCAAATCCGCGTTCAAGGATTTCCAGATTGGTAAGAACTTCAGATTCCTTGACGTAATTTGGCGCACCGTGGGTGATGGTTTGATACAACGCATCATAAACGCGCCCGTAATAGCCCATCTCCGGCTTCATCTCTTCTCTGACCGTCACACCCTCGTCATTGACATACTCCAGCACACCGACCGAATCATCCGCTGCGAATCCCGGTTCGCCCGGCATAATATTAGCCTTCAGGCTGGTTTCCTGCTGGTCGATACCGTATTTAATAAACGAACCTTTCTTACCGTGAACGATAAATTTCGGATAATCGATTTTCACCAGATGGCTGGTTTTGACGATGGCTTTCAGGTCGCCATAAAACAGTTGCGCTTCAAAGGTGTCGTCAGGATTGGCTTTATTACGCAGGCTGCGGATGTCATAAGCGACGTGATCCGGGCGACCGAACAGAGAAATAATCTGGTCCATCGTATGCACACCAAGGCCATAGAACGCGCCATCCTGCGGCAGTCCAGGTTTGGTTTCTGCCACCGGGCGGTAATAGTCAAAATGGCTTTCCACTTCGACAATCTCTCCCAGCTTGCCGCTTTCAATCGCTTTTTTCGCCGTCAGGAAGCAGGAATCAAAGCGACGATTCTGATATGGCGTGACGGTCAGCCCTTTGCTTTTCGCCAGTGCAAACAGCTCTTTCGCCTGCGCAAGTGTCGGAGTGAACGTTTTTTCGACCAGCACATTTTTCCCGGCTTCCAGCGCGCGCTTCGCGTACTCGAAGTGGCTGTCCGCATGGGTGCAGACAACAACCAACTTAACATCGGGATCGTTTAGCACTTCGTCGAGATCGCTGGTGAAATGGATATGAGAGTAAATGGGAGCCTGTTCTTCCGGCTTCGCATGGCGACGAAAAATATGCGCGACATGCCAGCTATCCTTGCGGTTAAGTACATACGGCAGATGGTAACGGGTGGTGCTTTTGCCGAAGCCAATAAAGGCGCAGTTGATGACCATGATTTCGTCCTTTTTAAGGTGGTTATTTACACCTTAGCGCAAAGCGGACGTGGTTCCTACTGGAGTGCGCATAACGAACACAAGCACTCCCGTGGATAAATTGAGAACGAAAGATCAAAAAAAAAGCCAGCACCCGGCTGGCTAAGTAATACTGGAAGCAATGTGAGCAATGTCGTGCTTTCAGGTTCTCCGCGAGGGTCTTCCTGATCGCGAGACAATAATAATCATTCTCATTCGCACTTGTCCAACACTTTTTGCAAAAAAATGCATTTGACTCGCATTTGAAAGTCAATGATGTTGAAAGGGACATTTACCCCAAAGAGGACAAAGGAATGAGTGAGATAGTAATACGCCACGCAGAAACACGGGATTACGAGGCCATCAGGCAGATTCACGCCCAGCCGGAGGTGTATTGCAACACACTACAGGTGCCTCATCCTTCCGATCATATGTGGCAGGAGCGACTCGCCGATCGTCCCGGCATCAAGCAACTCGTCGCCTGTATTGATGGAGACGTCGTGGGCCATCTCACCATTGACGTGCAACAGCGCCCACGCCGCAGTCATGTTGCCGATTTTGGTATCTGTGTCGACTCTCGTTGGAAGAACCGCGGCGTCGCCAGCGCCCTGATGCGAGAGATGATTGAAATGTGCGACAACTGGTTACGGGTAGATCGCATTGAACTAACCGTGTTTGTCGATAACGCGCCAGCAATTAAGGTCTATAAAAAATTCGGCTTTGAGATTGAAGGGACCGGTAAGAAGTACGCATTGCGTAATGGTGAATATGTCGATGCGTATTATATGGCGCGGGTGAAATAGAGAATTTGCAATCTAAGTTTGTCATTTAAGCCCTCACCTACCGGGAGGGCTTAAGATATTAATACCCCGCCGTTAAATCATCCACCGAGCGCGGGTCGGATGCGCCGTACAACTCACCGTCCGGCCCAACCATAATGCTTTGTGTGCTGCCCATCGCCTCTTTCAGCGCCACTTTCTGACCTTTTGCTTCCAGCAGCTTGAGCGTATCCGGGCTAAACCCTTTTTCGACACGCAGCTCGTCCGGCAACCACTGATGGTGGAAACGCGGCGCATTGGTCGCTTCGGCGACGTTCATGCCATAATCGATGCTATTCACCACCATTTGCAGCACCGTGGTGATAATCCGGCTACCGCCTAGGCTACCGGTAACCAGCCAGGTTTTACCGTCTTTCACCACAATGGTCGGCGACATCGACGACAGCGGGAGTTTGTTCGGCCCGACGGCGTTGGCATCACCGCCCACCAGCCCGTAAACGTTCGGTACGCCCGGTTTGGCGGAGAAATCATCCATCTGGTTATTAAGCAGAATACCGCTCTCGCCCGCGACAATACCCGTACCGAAGGTGGTGTTCAGCGTATAGGTCACCGCCACCGCGTTACCGTCTTTATCCACTACAGAGTAATGGGTAGTTTGATTACTCTCATAAGGCGCAAGCTTGCCAGGGCGAATCTCACTGGACGGCTTCGCTTTTTTGATATCAATTTGATCGGCAATGGATTTGGCATAGGCTTTATTGGTCAGTGCCTGCCACGGGACTTTGACAAAATCCGGGTCGCCAAGATATTCCGAGCGGTCGGCGTAGGCGTATTTCTCCGCTTCAGCCATGATTTGCATCGCATCGGCGCTGCCAAAGCCGTATTTCTTCATATCGAAGTTTTCCAGAATATTGAGGATTTGTACGATATGGATCCCGCCGGAGGATGGCGGTGGCATGGAGTAAACCTGATACCCGCGATAATCGCCGCTTATCGGAGTGCGTTCGACCGCTTTATAGGCCGCTAAATCTTCTTTAGTGATCAAGCCACCGTTTTTCTGCATCTCCTGGGCGATCTGTTCCGCAATCGTGCCTTTATAGAATTCGTCCGGGCCGTTTTCAGCAATCATCTCCAGGCTCTTTGCCAGGTTCGCCTGCACCAGCGTGTCGCCCTTTTTCAGCGGCTCGCCCTCTTTCCAGAAGATAGCTTTACTGTTTTCGTGATTCGGCAACACTTCGCTACCGTAGGTTTTGAGATCGTCAGCCAGCGCGTCGTTAACGATAAAACCATCGCGTGCCAGTTTAAACGCGGGCTGCACGACTTTGTTCAGCGGCATGGTGCCGTATTTATCCAGCGCCAGCGAGAAACCTGCTACCGTACCCGGTGTGCCGGAAGCCAGATGCGAAGTGAGTGATTTTTTGCTGTCCGGGTTGCCCTGATCATCGAGGAACATATCGCGGGTCGCTTTGGCGGGTGCCATTTCGCGGAAATCGATAGCCGTGGTATTGCCATTTTTCGAGCGGATTAACATAAAACCACCACCGCCCAAATTCCCTGCCTGCGGATGCGTTACCGCCAGCGCGTAGCCCACCGCCACGGCGGCATCAACGGCATTCCCGCCCTCCTTGAGGATATCCACCCCCACCTGAGTGGCAGTGGCGTCCACAGACGCTACCATTCCCTGTTTCGCGCGTACCGGGTGGAAGACATCTTCCTCCACACCATACGAGACGGGCGGCGCAGGAGGCGCGGCGGCGGCGCTAAAACAACTTCCTGAGAGCAGAGCAGCAATGGCCACCCGGCGTAAAAACGTCGGTTTTATCATCGTTATTCTCCAGAGATTAAGGGGCAACCCCAGCTAAGCCTGGTATATAACTCTGAATTAATCATCGTTTTGTCGGGAAGCGAGTAAACTTAAAGGATATCTTCAGAGGAGGATACGCGATGAAACGACTTCTGATTCTTACGGCACTCCTGCCGTTTGTCGGCTTTGCACAGCCCATTAATACTCTGAACAACCCTAACCAGCCGGGGTATCAGATACCCAGCCAGCAGCGGATGCAAACCCAGATGCAGACTCAGCAAATCCAGCAAAAAGGGATGCTGAATCAGCAACTGAAAACGCAAACTCAGTTGCAACAGCAGCATTTAGAAAACCAGATAAACAATAATTCTCAGCGGGTGTTGCAGTCACAGCCGGGGGAGCGAAATCCCGCCCGGCAGCAAATGCTGCCCAACACCAACGGCGGGATGTTAAACAGCAACCGTAATCCGGATAGTTCGTTGAATCAGCAGCATATGCTGCCGGAGAGGAGAAACGGCGACATGCTGAATCAGCCCAGCACGCCGCAGCCTGACATTCCGTTGAAAACTATTGGGCCGTAAAGTTCGGACCAATCACGTCAATCGCATCGGTACAGATGCAATCCACGCCCCAGCGCAGCAACTCTGCCGCGCGCTGGGGTTTATTGACGGTATAAACCAGAATCCGTAATCCGGCGTCTTTCAACTGCATCACTCGCGCTTTATCGAGTAACTTATGATTGAGATGAATAGAGACGCAGCCCAGCCGCGCGGTCAGTTCGCGCCAGTCGTCGCGCCACTCATCAAGCAATAAACCACGCGGCAGTTCCGGTGCCGCCTGTTGTGCAGCTTCTAAAGCATCAATCTCAAACGATGACAGCAGCGGCGGCGTCATACCGGCCCACAGTTGGCGTGCCGCCAGCGCCACCATTTTGCCCGTTAATGGTCCAGTGCCAGTGGTGGGTTTGATTTCGATATTCGCCATCATCCCGTGTTCGCGACAGCGTTCCGCCACCTGCGAAAGCAACGGCAGCGGCTCACCTTTAAACGCTTTGCTGTACCAACTGCCCGCATCCACGCGCAGTAAATCCTGCCAGTTCAGTTCACCCGCGACGCCCCAGCCGTTGCTGGTGCGTTCGAGATTGTCGTCATGGAGCAGGAAGATCTCGCCATCTTTCGATAACTTCGCGTCAAATTCGATCATCTTATGACCGTATTTTGCCCCGACGTCGATTGCCGCCAGGGTGTTTTCCGGGGCCAGCTTACCGCCGCCACGATGAGCGACGATGCGGGGATAAGGCCAGTTACTCATACTCGTTGTCCTGTTTCACCATCAAAAAGATGCAGCTGATTTTCCGCCAGATGCAGCCACAGCGTGCTGCCTGCCGTCGGGCGCTCCTGATGCGCCAGTCGCACCACCAGCTTCTGCTTGCGAGCTTAACGCAATATGTTCCGGGCGAATGCCGAGGGTCATTTTACGCCCGGCATACTGACGGTAGCCACCGTTTAGCGGTAGCACGATACCGCCGTCCAGTTCGAAATGCGTGCCTTCATTATTCATGCGGCCTGTCAGCAGGTTCATCGCCGGGCTGCCGATAAAACTCGCCACAAACAGGCTGGCGGGCTTTTCGTAGACTTCCACCGGCGTGCCAATCTGTTCGGCAACGCCGCCGTTCATCACCATTACTCGCTGGGCGAGCGTCATCGCCTCAACCTGATCGTGAGTAACGTAGAGTGAAGTCGTTTTCAGGCGACGGTGCAGCTGTTGCAGTTCAAGACGCATCTGTACGCGCAGCTTGGCATCGAGGTTAGAGAGTGGCTCATCAAACAAGAACACCGCCGGATCGCGCACAATCGCGCGTCCCATCGCCACACGCTGGCGCTGACCGCCGGAAAGCTCGCGCGGGCGACGTTTGAGCAGACCGTCCAGCTCCAGAATGCGCGCCGCTTCTTTAACGCGCTCGGCTATTTGCTGCTTGCCCATGCCGCGAATTTTCAGCCCCCACGCCATGTTTTCTTCGACGCTCATATGCGGATAAAGCGCGTAATTCTGGAACACCATCGCAATCCCGCGATCTTTCGGCTCCATTTCGGTCACGCGCTGGTCGTTGATCCAGATATCGCCTTCGGTCACCCGCTCCAGCCCGGCAACCATACGCAGCAGCGTCGATTTCCCGCAGCCAGACGGCCCGACCATCACGATAAATTCGCCATCCGCCACATCAAGGGTCAGCGGTTTAATGACCTAGGTTTTGCCATCCCAGCTTTTGGTTACTGCCTGTAATTTCAGTCCTGCCATCTTATTTCTCACTATCGACCAGGCCGCGCACGAAGGCACGCTGCATCACTAAAACAATCACTACTGGTGGGATCAGGGTTAACAACATCGCCGCCATCACTGAGTTCCATTCCGTGGTGCCTTCGCCAGTGGCGATCATCCCTTTGATCCCTGCCACGGTGGTGCCGAGATCCACGTCGGTAATAATCAACAACGGCCACAAATACTGGTTCCAGCCGTAAATAAAGGTGATCACAAACAGCGCCGCCAGATTAGTTTTGGAGAGCGGAAAAACGATGTCGCAAAAGAAGCGCATTGGTGACGCACCGTCGATCCGCGCCGCTTCCACCAGTTCATCCGGCAGCGTCATAAAGAACTGGCGAAACAGAAACGTGGCGGTCGCCGAGGCCATCAGCGGCAGCGTTAAACCGACGTAGCTGTCGAGCATCTTCAGGTTGGCGATGACTTCCACCGTCGGGAAGATACGTACTTCAACCGGCAGCATCAGGGTGATAAAAATCATCCAGAAGAAGAGGTTACGTAGCGGAAAACGAAACCAGACAATGGCAAATGCCGAGAGCATCGAGACAGTAATTTTGCCGAGCGTAATGCTGAACGCCATCACAAAGCTGTTAAGCAACATCCGCCAGAACGGCGCGCTATTTGTGCCTACCCCGTTCACCCAGATGTTGTGGATGTTTTCCAGCAGATGCGTGCCGGGGATGAGCGTCATCGGCGCGGCGTAGACGGCCTGTTTATCCAGCGTCGCCGCGACAAACGCCACGTACAGCGGGAAGAGGATCACCGCGATCCCGAGGATCAGCATGGTATGGCTGAATATCGTCAGCCACGGACGGTTCTCAATCATTGGTAACGCACCTTGCTTTCAACATAGCGGAACTGCACCACCGTCAGCACGATGACGAGGAACATCAACACCACCGACTGTGCGGCAGACGAAGCCAGATCCAGTCCGGTAAAACCTTCGCGGTAGATCTTATAAATCAGCGTCGTGGTGGCCTGAACCGGCCCGCCGGACGTGGCGGCGTCGATCACCGGGAAGGTGTCGAAGAAGGCATACACCAGGTTCACTACCAGCAGGAAGAAACTCACCGGGGCGATAAGCGGCAGCGCAATCTTAAAGAAGCGGCGAATCGGCCCTGCACCGTCGATGGCTGCGGCTTCGATCAACGAACGGGGAATGGATTGCAGCGCGGCATAGAAGAACAGAAAGTTGTAGCTGATTTGCTTCCACACCGAGGCAAACACCACCAGAAACATCGCCTGACCGCTATTTTGCGCGTGGTTCCAGTCGTAGCCGAACTCAGCGAGAAAATGGGTGATCAGCCCGCGACCGGGGTTAAACAGGAAGATCCACAATACGGCGGCAACAGCGGGAGCCACGGCATACGGCAGCAACATTAAGGTTTGGTAGAAACGACTGCCGCGCACGATGTACTCCACCAGCGCCGCAAAGAACAGCGATACCAGCAAACCGCTGACGGTGACAAAGGTGCTGAATTTTATCGTCGTCCAGAAGGAGTCGAGATAATAGCTGTCATGAAACAGCGTGACGAAGTTATCCAGACCGACAAACAGGCTGGAGAAACCAAACGGATCGACGCTTTGTAGCGAGTACCACAACGCTTCGCCCGCAGGCCAGATAAAAAAGATAACGGTGATGATGAGCTGCGGCGCGACCAGCAGATAAGGCAGCCAGCGCGAGCGGAACACCGGACGGGATGATGACATTACGGTTAATTCCTGAACTGTGCCGGATGCGCTTCGCTTATCCGCCCTACACGCGATGCCAGGTCAGATAAGCGAAACGCATCCGGCATTACACTGATTAAGACTTCGTCGATTTCTCAAAGCGGCGCAGTAACTGGTTCCCACGCTCAACTGCGGTATCCAACGCCTGCTGTGGCGTCTTCTTACCGGTCCACACGCTCTCAAGCTCTTCATCCACAATCACGCGGATCTGCGGCATGTTGCCCAGACGAAGCCCTTTGGTGAACGGCAACGGCGGCTTGTTCAGCATCTGACGCGTCGCGGTATCCGCACCTGGGTTTTTCTCGTAAAAGCCCTGCTCACGGGTCAGGTCATACGCCGCTTTGGTAATTGGCAGATAACCGGTTTTCTGATGCCACTCAGCAGCGTTTTCTGGCTTCGCGAGGAAGTCGAGAAACTTCGCCACGCCGGTATACGTTTCTTTATCTTTGCCCTGCATCACCCACAGGCTGGCTCCGCCGATAATGGCGTTTTGTGGCGCATCTTTCGCATCGGCGTCGTAAGGCATCATACCTACGCCGTAGTTAAATTTGGCGTACTCGCGAATGTTGGCAAGAGAACCGGAAGAGGCGGTGGTCATCGCGCAATCACCGTTATAGAACTTCTCGGTGGATTCATCCTTACGACCGACGTAGCTGAAGTCGCCCTTCTTGTTCATCTCCTCGAGCATGGCGATGTGTTTCACCTGCTCCGGCTTGTTGAACTCCAGCACCGCGTCCGTGCCGTCAAAGCCGTTGTTTTTGCTGGCAAACGGCAGACCGTTCCAGGCGCTAAAGTTTTCCAGTTGGATCCAGCCCTGCCAGCCGCTGGCGTAGCCGCACTTAATACCGGAGGCTTTCAGTTTTGCGGAATAGTCCGCCAGATCCTGCCAGGTTTTCGGCGGCTGTTCCGGGTCTAACCCCGCTTTCTTGAAGGCGTCTTTGTTGTAATAGAGAACGGGAGTCGAGCTGTTGAACGGCTGGGAGAGTAAGTGGCCGGTTTTGCTGTCGGAGTAGTAACCGGAAACCGTCGGCACAAACTGCGACTCATCGAACTGAATCCCTGCCTCTTTAAACACGTCATACACCGGTTTAATGGCTTTCGACGCCATCATGGTGGCGGTGCCAACTTCATAAACCTGCAAAATAGCCGGAGCGTTGCCGGTACGAAATGCGGCAATCCCCGCGCTTAAATTCTGTTCGTAGTTGCCTTTATAGGTCGGTACAATTTTGTAATCCGGATTTTCGGCGTTAAAACGTTGGGCCAGAGAATCCACCTCTTTACCCAGTTCCCCTTCCATAGAATGCCAGAACGGAATGGTCGTCACTGCCTGTGCATTCCCCATTAACGCCAGTCCGAGCGCCAGTGCTGAAGCTGTATAATGTAACGGTTTCATCGTTTATCTCTCTTGTTGTACCGAATGCGCGAATTCACCCGTTTTATGCTCGCGGGGTAACATGACATGCTCGAATTACAGAAAAATAACTTTTTTGTTACATTTGTAAGATAGTAAGGTGTCAGAAAGATGACAAGGCGGTGACGGCGTGGGTGAGGGAAAATGGGAGATGGGGCACGGATAAGCGGAAAAATAGAAGGTCTGAATCAAACTCTACAGATTACTCATCGTTTCATGCCGGATGCGGCGTAAACGCCTTATCCGGCCTACAAGATCGTGCAAATTCAATATATTGCAACTCACCCAGTAGGCCTGATAAGCGCAGCGCATCAGGCAATTTTGCATTTGTCACCTGTCTCAAAGGAGTCTTTTGACTCCTTATCAATCAACGTGTTATTACCCGCCTAAATACGCACTTCTCACTGCTTCGTTCGCCAGCAGCGCGTCGCCGGTATCGGAGAGCACCACATGGCCGTTTTCCAGCACGTAGCCGCGATCCGCCAGCTTTAGCGCCTGGTTGGCGTTCTGCTCGACGAGGAAGATAGTCATCCCCTGCTCGCGCAGCTGCTCGATGGTGTCGAAAATTTGCTGGATGATAATCGGCGCAAGACCGAGCGATGGCTCATCAAGTAACAACAAACGCGGATTGCTCATCAGCGCGCGACCAATCGCCAGCATCTGCTGTTCACCGCCGGACATGGTGCCCGCCCGCTGAACACGGCGCTCATGCAGACGTGGAAACAGTTCATACACCCACTTTATGCGCTCCTGAAACTGGTCACGTTCGGCAAAGAAGCCGCCCATCGCCAGGTTCTCTTCCACCGTCATCCGCGAGAAGACGCGACGCCCTTCCGGGACAATCGCTACCGCTTCGCGCATGATTTTCGCCGTCTGCCAGTCGGTAATGTCTTTATCATCAAACACAATTCGCCCGCTGGTGGCGCGCGGATCGCCGCATAACGTGCCGAGCAAGGTGGTTTTCCCCGCCCCGTTCGCGCCAATGAGAGTGACAATCTCGCCCTGATTGATATGCAGGCTCACCTCATGCAGCGCCTGGATTTTGCCGTAGTGGGCGCTGACTTTGTCAAAGGACAACATGACTTTTTCCATCTTATGCCTCACCTAAATAGGCACGGATCACGTCCGGGTTATTACGGATTTGCTCCGGCGTACCGTTTGCCAGTGGCGTCCCCTGATTGACCACATAAATTCGGTCTGAAATCCCCATCACCAGCTTCATATCGTGTTCAATCAACAAGATAGTGGTGTTGTGATGATTGCGCAGTTCGGCAATCAGCTCATCCAGCTCTTTGGTTTCTTTTGGGTTAAGACCTGCCGCCGGTTCGTCGAGCATTAAAATCTCCGGCTGCGTCACCATGCAGCGGGCAATCTCCAGACGGCGTTGGTCACCATAGGCCAGGTTACTCGCCTGACGGTTGGCGTGTTCCAGCAAACCAATGCGCTCAAGCCAGGTGGCGGCGCGGTCGAGCGCTTCGCTCTGGGCGCGACGGAAAGAAGGCGTTTTCAACAGGCCAGAGAACAGCCCGGTTTTCAGTTGCTGATGCTGCGCCACCAGCAGGTTTTCAATTACCGTCATTTCACGGAACAGACGCACATGCTGGAAGGTGCGCACCACGCCCATGCGAGCAATTTGCTGCCCCGGTAAACCTTCAAGATGCTGATCGCGCAGTAAAATGGTGCCGCCGGTGGGTTTGTAGAAACCGGTCAGGCAGTTAAAAACCGTGGTTTTTCCGGCACCGTTAGGGCCGATTAACGAGACGATTTCCTGCGGGTACAGTTCAAGATTGACGTTGTTCACCGCCAGCAGGCCGCCGAAGCGCATCATCAGACCGTTAACAGATAATAATGGCTGACTCATGCCTGCTCTCCTTTCGCTGCGCCGTTTTTCAGCTTCAGTTGCGGGCGCGTCATGGGCAGCAAACCCTGCGGACGCCAGATCATCATCAGCACCATCAAACCACCGAGCATTAACATGCTGTATTCGTTGAAATCACGCATCAATTCGCGCGACACCACCAGCAGAACAGCCGCCAGAATCACTGCAAATTGCGAGCCCATACCGCCGAGCACCACTATCGCCAGCACAAAGGCCGATTCAGCAAAGGTGAAGGATTCCGGGCTGACAAAGCCCTGACGCGCCGCAAACAGCGTTCCGGCAAAACCGGCAAATGCGGCGCTGATGGTAAAAGCGGTCAGCTTGATACGGCGCGGGCTTAAGCCCAGCGAACGACAGGCGATCTCGTCTTCACGCAACGCTTCCCACGCGCGGCCCAGCGGCATCCGCAGCAGGCGGTTAATGACAAACAGGCTTAACACCACCAGCAGCAACGCCACCAGGTAGAGGAAGATAACGCGATCGGACGGATCGTATTTCAGGCCAAAGAAATTACTGAACGTGTCCCAGCCGCCTTCACGAGCGGTACGGCTGAACTCGAGTCCGAAGAGTGTCGGTTTCGGGATCTGACTGATTCCGTTCGGGCCGCCGGTGATTTCAGTGTTATTGAGCAGCAATATGCGCACAATTTCGCCGAAACCAAGGGTAACGATCGCCAGATAGTCACCGCGCAGACGCAGCACCGGAAAACCGAGCAGGAAACCCGCCGCCGCTGCCATCAGTCCGGCAATCGGCAAACAGGTCCAGAACCCCAGACCGTAATAGTGATTGAGCAGCGCAAAAGTGTAAGCGCCGATGGCGTAAAAACCGCCGTACCCCAGCACCAGCAGACCAGAAAGACCAACAACCACATTCAGCCCGAGACCGAGGATAATGTAGATCATGGTCAGAGTGGCGATATCCACCGTCCCACGTGACACCATAAACGGCCACGCCACCACAAGCACCAGCAGCGCCACGAGGAACAGCTTTTGCTTCACCGTGGACCCATCAATCGCGGGCAGAATAAACTTCGGCCCGGAAACGCTTTTCAACCCTTTCTGGAAAGCCGGTCGCAAAAGCTGGAAGAAAAAGACCACCGCCGTGCCGATAAACATCCACTGCCAACGGATGTCTGAAGCCGTGTCGACCACCAGTTTGGTGCCATCCAGCTCCAGTTGTACGCCCATAAAGACGCCCGCCAGGACAAAGAACATCGCGGCAGAGAGCAGTGCCATTGCAATATGCATCGGTTTCATACTTTCTCTACCTCCGGGCGACCCAGAATACCGGTCGGCATCACCAGCAGCACCAGAATCAGCAGGGCGAATGAGACCACATCTTTATATTCCGTACTCAGATAGGCAGAAGAGAGCGCCTCCGCAATCCCCAGGATCAGCCCGCCAATCATCGCCCCTGGAATGCTGCCAATCCCACCGAGCACCGCAGCGGTAAAGGCTTTCATCCCGGCCATAAAGCCGATATAGGGGTTAATGACGCAGTAGAACTGACCGAGCAGTACGCCAGCCACTGCCGCCATCGCCGCGCCAATAACAAAGGTCAAAGCAATCACCCGGTCGGTGTTGATGCCAAGCAGGCTCGCCATTTTCAGATCTTCCGCGCAGGCACGACAGGCGCGCCCCATACGGGAATAGCGAATGAAAATCGTCAGCGCCAGCATGGCGAGGAAGGTGACAATCCAGATCACCGCCTGCATGGTGGTAATAGAGGCAGAGAAGTTTTCGCTATGGCCCACCACCCACTGACCGTTAAACAGGCTCGGCAGCGCCACGTCGCGCGAACCTTCGGTCAGGCTGACGTAGTTTTGCAGGAAGATGGACATACCGATTGCGGAAATAAGCGCAATCAGGCGCTTAGAGTTACGCACCGGGCGGTAAGCTACCCGTTCGATACTCCAGCCGTAGGCGCTGGCGATGACGATTGCGCCGACGAATCCCGCCGCCACCAGCAGCCAGCCGGTATCAATGCCCATCATCATCAGCGCGGCGATGATCATAAATGAGACGTAGCTGCCAATCATATAAACCTCGCCGTGGGCGAAGTTGATCATGCCGATAATGCCGTAAACCATGGTGTAGCCGATGGCTATCAGCGCGTAGGTACTGCCCAGCGTGACGCCGTTAAACATCTGCTGCAAGAAATACAAAAACTGCTCAGACATAAGGTAACCTTTCTAAACCCGCCCACATTTTACGGGCGGTGGGATGATCACTTGGCTGCCATGGATGAACCGTCGGCGTGCCACTGGAAGACACCAAAATCAAATCCCTTAAGATCGCCTTTTTCATCCCAGTTCAGCAGCCCAATCACGGTGTTTGCACCGTTAGCTTTTAAATCTTTCACCAGCGCCAGCGGCTCATCGCTGCCGGTACGCTCAAGGGCAGTTGCCAGAGATTGCACTGCCGCGTAAGTGATCCAGACATAAGGCCCGGACGGATCTTTCTTGTCTGCTTTCAGCGCATCAACGATGCCCTGGTTTGCCGGATCCTGGTCATAGCGTTTTGGCATAGTGACCAACATGCCTTCGGCGGCATCACCGGCAATGTTCGACAGCGATGCGTTACCGACACCTTCCGGCCCCATAAACTGGGTTTTCAGGCCAACGGAACGGGCTTGGCGCAGCATCTGCCCCATTTCCGGGTAGTAACCGCCGTAGTAAACGAAGTCGATATTTTCTTTTTTCAGGCGGGCGATCAGCGCGGAGAAATCTTTCTCCCCGGCGGTAATACCGTCGAAGAAGACGACGTTGGCGTTAGCCGCTTTCAGCCCGTCCTGCACCGAACGCGCCAGCCCTTCGCCATACTGTTGTTTGTCGTGAATGATGGCGATGCGCTGGGGCTTCACCGTCTCAAGAATGTATTTTGCCGCCGTAGGCCCCTGGGAAGAGTCCAGCCCGGCAGTACGCATAATGTGTTGATAACCGCGTTGGGTCAGCTCCGGGTTGGTCGCTCCCGGCGAGATCATCAGAATACCTTCGTCTTCGTAGATATCCGACGCTGGCTGGGTAGAGGAAGAACACAGATGACCAATAACGTATTTAATGCCGTCGTTAACGATTTTGTTGGCGACCGCAACGGCTTGTTTCGGGTCGCAGGCGTCGTCATATTCCACGCCAACCAGCTTGTCGCCCTTAATTCCCCCTTTGACATTAATGTCTTTAATCGCCTGACGCGCGCCGTTAAATTCCATATCGCCCCACTGGGCAATCGGGCCGGACATCGCGCCGACAACGGCGACTTTAATATCGTCAGCCATAGCGGTGTGTGAAATTGCCAGTGCAATCATCCCTGCGATGATAGTTTTCGCATTCCGTTTCATAGTCAAAAATCCCCATTCGTGATGTTGTGTTGCTTTGTTTTTATGTGTTAACAAGTCAGACTGTTCTTTTTTTATACTGCACTGTTTTTGCCTGTCTGATTAAGGGGTTAGCGCAGTATTTTGTGATGATAGCGATTAAAATCCCTATTTTTCAGTCGATTAAGAACAGATAATATTCTGAATTTATTGATAGATAAACAGAAAAAAGTGCCTTTGTCAGCATAAAATAACGGCACAAAGGGCGGAATAATTCACTATCATTCAGGGGATTATGCTGGACATTTTTCATTCTCTAATGTTTTAACTTTGTAATTATTGCTGTTAAAAAATTAATCACCTGCCAAAAGAAATAAAAAAGAGAAAGCCTCCGATTAAATTATTTCGCTACACTGGTTCCACTTTTGTGATTTACACGGGTTACCCATGAAGCTGACCATCATTCGATTAGAAAACTTTAGCGACCAGGACCGGATTGACCTGCAAAAGATCTGGCCGGAGTATTCCCCTTCCTCTTTACAGGTTGACGATAACCACCGTATCTACGCCGCGCGTTTTAACGAGCGTCTGCTTGCGGCCGTGCGGGTAACCTTAAGCGGCACCGAGGGAGCACTGGATTCTCTACGCGTGCGGGAAGTCACCCGCCGTCGCGGTGTGGGGCAATATCTGCTGGAAGAGGTTTTGCGTAACAATCCTGGCGTTTCATGCTGGTGGATGGCGGATGCAGGCGTGGAAGATCGCGGTGTGATGACGGCGTTTATGCAGGCACTGGGATTTACGGCACAGCAGGGCGGCTGGGAGAAGCGTTAATCGTCAAGTTGATTTCAAAAGTGATGACCAACGAGAAATTGCCTGATGCGCTACGCTTATCAGGCCTATAATGTGTGCTGCAATTTACTGATTTCTTTGGTTCTTGTAGGCCGGATAAGGCGTTTATGCCGCATCCGGCATGAAGCAACGTATTCGATATTAGCAATTTGGCGGCAACCCAAAGTTGCCGATTAACAATTACTTCGCATCGGTCGCCGTGCCGTTGGCGTGCCAGTCAAATACGCCGAACTCAAAGCCCTTTAGATCGCCTTTCTCATCCCAGGTCAGTGGCCCCATCACGGTATCCACGGAGTTCGCTTTTAGGTATTTGGCGATTTCAGCCGGATCGTCAGACTGATTCAGGCCCGCCTGCAAAGATTGCAGCGCGGCGTAGGTGGTCCAGACGAATGCGCCGCTTGGGTCCTGTTTTTTCGCTTTGATCGCATCAACAATGGGTTTGTTCGCCGGAACCTGATCGTAGTTCTTCGGCTTGGTCACCAGCAGCCCTTCCGCTGATTCGCCCGCAATGTTAGACAGCGAAACGTTAGCCACACCTTCCGGCCCCATAAACTGAGTTTTCAGCCCTGCCGCGCGTGCCTGACGCAGGATTTGCCCCATTTCCGGGTGATAACCGCCGTAGTAAACGAAGTCGATATTCTCTTTTTTCAGACGCGCCACCAGCGTTGAGAAATCTTTTTCCCCGGCGGTGATACCATCAAAGAACACCACGTTAGCATTGCCTTTCTTCAGGCCGTCCTGCACCGCTCGTGCCAGACCTTCGCCGTATTGCTGTTTGTCGTGAACGATAGCAATACGCTGCGGTTTCACTTTCTCAAGAATATATTTCGCCGCCGTCGGCCCCTGGTCGGAGTCCAGGCCGGTGGTGCGCAGGATCAGCTGATAGCCACGGGCGGTCAGCTCCGGCGCGGTTGCCGCTGGGGTGATCATTAAAATGCCTTCGTCTTCGTAGATGTCAGACGCAGGCTGCGTTGATGAAGAACAGAGGTGACCAATCACATATTTAATGCCATCGTTAACGACTTTGTTCGCCACCGCAACCGCCTGTTTCGGGTCACAGGCATCGTCATATTTTACGATTTGCAGTTTGTTGCCTTTAATGCCGCCTTTAGCGTTGATATCCGCAACCGCCTGCTCTGCGCCGGTAAACTCCTGGTCACCGTACTGCGCAACCGGACCGGACATTGCACCCACGACCGCGACTTTAATATCTTCTGCCAGAGCCATATTGCTGAATGCCAGCGCGATACATCCTGCCAGTAACGCTTTACCCTTTATGTTCATCCTGAGAATCCCCATTCTCCTGGTTATTACGTGTGTTGTGATGTTGTTGTTCAGCACTTTATTTCGTTTTATGCATGACTACCCGTGCTTTAGCAGCATACTCTGCTAAAACATACCCGATTTTTATGATATTGGAATAGCTATTTTGACAGTTTATTAACAATCTGCGTGGGGATTGGCGTTTTGCCGGAGGGGGAATTGATTATTGTAGAGGCCCAAAAAACAAAAACCCCGGACTCTCATCCAGGGTTCTCTGCTTAATAGCGGAAATTACGCTTCAATAGCGGCGCGAAGTTTTTTCATCGCGTTCTTTTCCAGTTGGCGCACACGTTCAGCGGAAACACCGTAACGGTCAGCCAGTTCCTGCAACGTGGACTTGTTGTCTTCGTCCAGCCAGCGCGCACGGATGATGTCCTGGCTGCGTTCGTCCAGACCATGCATCGCGTCGGTCAGACGGTTTGCCGCCTGCTCTTCCCAGTTATCATCTTCGATGCCGTCGGCAAAGTTAGATGATTTATCCTGCAGATAGAGCACCGGTGCCATCGGCTGGCTGTCGGAATCGTCGTCGGAAGACAGGTCAAAGGTCATGTCCTGTGCCGCCATACGTGATTCCATCTCACGTACGTCTTTGCTGGTTACGCCCAGTTCACGGGCCACCATTTCGACTTCATCCTGGTTAAACCAGCCCAGACGCTGCTTGGTTTTACGCAGGTTGAAGAACAGTTTGCGCTGCGCTTTGGTGGTCGCAACTTTGACGATACGCCAGTTACGCAGAACGTATTCGTGGATCTCTGCTTTGATCCAGTGGACGGCGAAGGAGACCAGGCGCACACCCACTTCCGGGTTAAAACGGCGCACTGCTTTCATCAGGCCGATGTTACCTTCCTGAATCAAATCCGCCTGTGGCAGGCCATAGCCCGCATAATTACGAGCAATATGAACAACAAACCGCAGGTGAGACAGGATCAGCGTTTTAGCTGCTTCCAGATCGCCATGGTAATGCAGCTTTTCAGCCAGCGCCCGCTCCTCGTCAGCCGACAACATCGGCCACGCGTTAGCTGCCCGGATGTAGGAATCCAGGTTGCCAACTGGGGCTAAAGCTAAACTTTGCATTTTGTCAGTCATTCAAATCCTCTCAATCGATATCTTCTGGCGCTTCAGTGGTAGCAACAACTGTGCCAGAGCTTAAGAGCAACGAGGTTATCATTCACTGTTTTATCAGACCGTGATTTTATCCACAAGTTCAATGCAAGCTTGTGAATAAATTACGCACAAAATGTGACATAGAGATGAAATACCGGGAAGAGACAACGGGGTCTCTTTCCCTGCTACGGAACCCATTGCAGGGAAAGAGTATAACACGCTTTTATTATTCAGGCGTAAAGTGGCGTAAATGTTGTACCGTGGCAAGCCACGCTGCCACCCAGCCAATCATCGAACATACCAGCAGCAATAGCAGGCATTCATCGAACGATAAACCATTGATATCAAACTTCGTTCCGAAAACCTGTGCCACTTCCGCCACCGCTGACGACAAACGCAGTACCAGAATTTCTGACAAAATTAATGACAACAATGCGCCAGAAAATCCCAGCAGCGCACCGCCGTACAGGAACGGGCGAAGGATGAAACCATCCGTCGCACCAATCAGTTTCTGCACGTTGATGGAGTCACGGCGAGCAAAGATGCTCAGACGTACGCTGTTGCCGATGACGAGGAACACTGCCGCCACCATCAACACGCCGATCATCGCCGAAACGCGCCCAACCAGCCCGGTCAACGCCGCCAGACGGGCAAACCAGCTGTCATCCATCCGCACTTCGTCAATGCCGTTAATCTGCGTGATACGATCACGCAGCGTATTGAGTGATTCCGTCCCCTGAAAATCGAGTTTCGGGATCACCACCGCCACTGCCGGAAGCGGGTTTTCTTCCAGCATATCCAGCGCACCACCAAAACCAGACCAGTTACGGAACTCGCCCAGTGCGTCTTCACGAGAAAGATAGTTCACTTTCTCCACGCCTTGCTCGGCCTGCAACTGTGCCACCACGCCCGCAGCGGCGTCATCGTCCAGCGTTTTTTGCAAGTAAACAGTGATTTGCGGTGACGGATAATACTGCGTCGCCGCCTGATTAACGTTTTTGTACACCATATAACAGACGCTGGGCAGCGTCAGGGAGATGGCGATAACCATCACCGTTAAAAACGTGGCGAACGGTTTGCTTTTCAGATCCTGCAATGCGCCGTGGAAGGCATAGCGCACCTGTTCGTTGAAAACGTTGGTTTTGCGATTTACCGGTTTTGGCGAGGATTTCGCGCGTTTCGGTGCGTTACGACCGCCGTCGCCTGAGCCGCCGACCGATTTACGGAAGCGATCCAGACGCCCACCAAACTGCCGAATATGATTGATTGCATCGCGCTTATTCATGGCCCACGCCTCCATGCAAGTGACCATCGCTCAGGGTGAGCATGCGATAGGAACGCCGTGAAATCAGGTTAATGTCGTGCGTTGCCATCAATACGGTTACCCCAACGCGGTTAAACTCTTCAAACAGACGTAGAATCCCTTCCGACAACGCGTCGTCCAGGTTACCGGTCGGTTCGTCCGCCAGCAGTACCGCGGGCTTATTCACCACCGCGCGGGCAATGCCAACACGCTGTTGTTCACCGCCGGAAAGCTGAATAGGGAAGTTCTTCGCTTTGTCCAGTAGCCCGACTTTATCCAGTGCCGCCGACACCCGGCGACGAATATCGTCACCGCTGGCACCAGCGATAATCAGCGGGATCGCCACGTTATCGTAGACAGTACGGTCCATCAGTAGATGGTGATCCTGGAAAATCATGCCAATCTGGCGGCGCAGAAACGGAACTTCACGGTTTTTCAGACGCGTGATGTCATGGCCGCTAAACCAGATTTTCCCGGCGCTGGGCCGCTCAATCCCACAGATCAGCTTCAGGAGGGTACTTTTCCCTGCGCCGGAATGACCGGTCAGAAACGCCATCTCACCCGGCTGCATATGGAACGTAACGCCCTGCAGCGCCTGTCTCCCACCGAGATAAGCCTTGCTGACATGTTCAAAGCGAATCATTGTTAATCCTCTCGGGCAAAAAGTGCCTCTATAAAGTCGTCCGCCTTAAACGGACGCAAATCCTCAATACGTTCGCCGACACCAATGTAGCGGATAGGGATACCAAACTGGTCAGCCACCGAGAAAATTACCCCGCCTTTCGCCGTGCCGTCCAGTTTCGTTAGCGTGATGCCGGTTAAGCCAACAGCTTCGTGGAACAGTTTGGCCTGGCTTACCGCGTTCTGCCCGGTGCTGGCATCAATAGTCAGCATAACTTCATGCGGCGCTTCAACGTCGAGTTTCTTCATCACGCGGACGATTTTCTTCAACTCTTCCATCAGATGCGATTTGTTCTGCAGACGTCCGGCGGTATCGGCAATCAGGACGTCGATATTACGCGCTTTAGCTGCCTGAATGGCGTCGAAGATAACAGAGGCGGAATCCGCACCGGTATGCTGGGCAATCACCGGAATATTGTTGCGCTGACCCCAGACCTGAAGCTGTTCAACCGCAGCTGCACGGAAAGTATCGCCCGCCGCCAGCATCACCGATTTACCCTGCTGCTCAAACTGACGCGCCAGCTTACCAATCGTCGTGGTTTTACCCACACCGTTGACGCCCACCATCAGGATCACGAACGGCGTTTTATCTTCAACATTCAGCGGCTCATCGACTTTCGCCAGAATCTCGCCCATCTCTTCTTTCAGCAGGCCATAGAGCGCCTCGGCATCACGAAGCTGCTTGCGGGATGCGCCTTCCGTCAGATTGGTGATAATTTTACGTGTGGTTTCCACGCCCACATCGGCGATCAACAGCTGTTCTTCCAGCTCTTCAAACAGATCATCGTCGATTTTTTTACCGCGGAACAGGCTGATAAATCCGGAACCGAGATTTTCTTTGGTTTTTAACAGGCTGCGTTTCAGGCGCGCGAAGAAGCCTTCTTTGGTCGGTTTTTCTTGCTCCTGGGCAATTTCTTCAACCGGCTGCTCTTCTTCTGCCGGAGGAACTACCATCACCGCCTCTTCTGCCGCTTCGGCAGCCAGCGCCTGTGCTTCCAGCTCTTCGTCGGTGATTTCTTCTTTAGCCGCTTCTTCTGCCGCTTCGACAATCTCTACGGTTTCCGCTTCAGCCTGCCACTCTTCTGGCGAAACCTCTTCGGCGTTGACGTCTTCCGGCAACGGCAGCTCTTCACGTTCGATAGCCACTGGCTCCGGCGTTTCTTCTACGACCGGTTCCGGCTGTGCAACAACTTCCGCTTCAGGCTGCGCTTTTTCACTTTCAACAACCTGTTCAGTGACTTCCACAACGTCGGCAGCAAAAGTTTCCGCCTCGGCTTCAGTATGCGCCTGCGGCTGCTCTTCAACGGCTTGTTCAGAAGCCTTCGCAGGCTCTTGCGCCTGAACGATTTCTTCTACAACCGGTTGTTCATTCTGAACTTCTGTCTCTTTTTCCGGGGTCTGCTCTTTTTGACCAAAGCCCAGCCAGGAAAAAAAGCCACGTCTTTTTTCTTTCGCCATTTGCGACTACACTCCTCGCTGTTGCTTCATGGCACAGCGTTAACGCTATGTACATAGCAGCTAAAAAAATGATGAAATAGTCTATCACTTAACTTAATTCACATCACCGCCTGCAAGTATGTGTTATCTGGCGGATTGAGCAATTTATCATGAAAAAACCGAATCATTCCGGCAGCGGCCAAATCCGCATTATTGGCGGGCAGTGGCGAGGCCGTAAACTCCCGGTTCCTGATAGCCCAGGTCTGCGCCCCACCACCGACCGCGTACGCGAAACGTTGTTTAACTGGCTGGCTCCGGTCATTGTTGACGCCCAATGTCTGGATTGCTTCGCCGGGAGCGGCGCGCTGGGGCTGGAAGCGTTATCGCGCTACGCTGCGGGGGCAACGTTGATTGAGATGGATCGCGTGGTTTCTCAGCAGTTAATTAAGAATCTGGCGACACTAAAAGCAGGCAATGCACGCGTGGTGAACAGCAACGCAATGTCATTCCTGGCGCAAAAAGGCACACCGCATAATATCGTGTTTGTCGATCCACCGTTCCGCCGTGGCTTGTTAGAAGAGACGATAAATTTACTGGAAGATAACGGCTGGCTGGCTGACGAAGCCCTGATTTATGTCGAAAGCGAAGTCGAAAACGGTCTGCCCACTGTTCCGGCAAACTGGTCATTACATCGGGAAAAAGTGGCGGGTCAGGTGGCTTATCGGCTGTATCAACACGAAGCACAAGGAGAAAGTGATGCTGATTAATATTGGTCGTTTGTTAATGCTCTGCGTTTGGGGATTTTTAATCCTCAATCTGGTGCATCCCTTCCCGCGCCCGCTAAATATTTTCGTTAACGTGGCGCTGATTTTTACCGTGCTGATGCATGGTATGCAGCTGGCGCTATTGAAATCCACTTTACCGAAAGATGGCCCGCAGATGACCACCGCCGAAAAGGTGCGGATTTTCCTTTTCGGCGTGTTTGAACTGCTGGTCTGGCAGAAGAAATTTAAAGTTAAAAAATAACCTTATTGTTCGCCAACAAAGCTAACAAAGCGCGTTCCTTTATAGCTCAGCGTACCTTTATCGCCCACTGTCAGGGCGTGGTACTGCTGGGCGTCGAGGCGAAACGTCTGCTCCATTCCTCCGCTTTGCGGTTTGAAGCTTGCCTCATAGCGCATACTGGTGCCTGCCGGAGTCACTTCCTGCTGGCGCGAACGGCGATCGTTAATCGGTTTTTCCCGCTTGTTGCTCACCACCACCAGCTTTTGCTGGAGCGGAGCCATATCATTATCAGCTTTTTCCCGTCGCTGTTGCATAAAACGAAACGATGCGGCGACGACAATTAAGCCAATGATAACAATAAAGAAAAGAGGTGGTTTACTCATCTTTATCCCTCATCGGAAAATGCGGAATTAAGCATACCCTGCCAGTTATGGTGTTGTCATCCGTCCACCCTCGCCACTAAACTGGAAGCAAGACCGTAGGCATTCCGCTTACGAAAAAATAACGAATTCAAGGAACTAAGATGCTTTGGTCGTTTATCGCTGTCTGTCTTTCCGCATGGCTATCTGTGGATGCATCGTATCGTGGGCCAACCTGGCAACGCTGGGTGTTTAAACCGTTAACCCTTCTTCTCCTGCTGTTACTGGCCTGGCAAGCACCGATGTTCGACGCCATTAGCTATCTGGTGCTGGCGGGACTGTGCGCCTCACTGCTGGGCGATGCGCTAACCCTGTTGCCACGTCAACGTCTGATGTACGCCATCGGCGCGTTTTTCCTCTCGCACCTGCTGTACACCATCTATTTCGCCAGTCAGATGACGCTCTCTTTCTTCTGGCCTCTGCCACTGGTGTTGCTGGTTCTGGGTGCGCTGCTACTGGCGATTATCTGGACGCGGCTGGAAGAGTACCGTTGGCCTATCTGCACGTTTATCGGCATGACGCTGGTGATGGTGTGGCTGGCAGGTGAACTGTGGTTCTTCCGTCCGACCGCTCCGGCGCTCTCTGCGTTTGTTGGCGCTTCGTTGCTGTTTATCAGTAACTTTGTCTGGCTGGGGAGCCACTATCGCCGACGCTTCCGTGCGGATAACGCGATTGCTGCGGCCTGCTACTTTGCCGGTCACTTCCTCATCGTCCGCTCACTGTATCTCTGATAAAACTTGACTCTGGAGTCGACTCCAGAGTGTATCCTTCGGTTAATGAGAAAAAACTTAACCGGAGGATGCCATGTCGACACCTGACAATCACGGCAAGAAAGCCCCTCAATTTGCTGCGTTCAAACCGCTAACCACGGTACAGAACGCCAACGACTGTTGCTGCGACGGCGCATGCTCCAGCTCGCCAACGCTCTCTGAAAACGTCTCCGGCACCCGCTATAGCTGGAAAGTCAGCGGCATGGACTGCGCCGCCTGTGCGCGCAAGGTAGAAAATGCCGTGCGCCAGCTTGCAGGCGTGAATCAGGTGCAGGTGTTGTTCGCCACCGAAAAACTGGTGGTTGATGCCGACAATGACATCCGTGCCCAGGTTGAATCTGCGGTGCAAAAAGCGGGCTATTCCCTGCGCGATGAGCAGGCCGCCGACGAGCCACAAGCATCGCGCCTGAAAGAGAATCTGCCGCTGATTACGCTTATCGTGATGATGGCAATCAGCTGGGGTCTGGAGCAGTTCAATCATCCGTTCGGGCAACTGGCGTTTATCGCGACCACGCTAGTTGGGCTGTACCCGATTGCTCGTCAGGCATTACGGCTGATCAAATCCGGCAGCTACTTCGCCATTGAAACCTTAATGAGCGTAGCCGCTATTGGTGCACTGTTTATTGGCGCAACGGCTGAAGCTGCGATGGTGTTGCTGCTGTTTTTGATTGGTGAACGACTGGAAGGCTGGGCCGCCAGCCGCGCGCGTCAGGGCGTTAGCGCGTTAATGGCGCTGAAACCAGAAACCGCCACGCGCCTGCGTAACGGTGAGCAGGAAGAGGTGGCGATTAACAGCCTGCGGCCTGGCGATGTGATTGAAGTCGCCGCAGGTGGGCGTTTGCCTGCCGACGGTAAACTGCTCTCACCGTTTGCCAGTTTTGATGAAAGCGCCCTAACCGGAGAATCCATTCCGGTGGAGCGCGCGACGGGCGATAAAGTTCCTGCAGGAGCCACCAGCGTAGACCGTCTGGTAACGCTGGAAGTGCTGTCAGAACCGGGTGCCAGCGCCATTGACCGGATTCTGAAACTGATCGAAGAAGCCGAAGAGCGCCGCGCCCCCATTGAGCGGTTTATCGACCGTTTCAGCCGTATTTATACGCCAGCGATTATGGCCGTCGCCCTGCTGGTAACGCTAGTGCCGCCGCTGCTGTTTGCCGCCAGCTGGCAGGAGTGGATTTATAAAGGTCTGACGCTGCTGCTGATTGGTTGCCCGTGTGCGTTAGTTATCTCAACGCCTGCGGCGATAACCTCCGGGCTGGCAGCAGCAGCGCGTCGTGGGGCGTTAATTAAAGGCGGTGCGGCGCTGGAACAACTAGGTCGTGTTACCCAAGTGGCGTTTGATAAAACCGGTACGCTGACCGTCGGTAAACCGCGCGTTACCGCGATTCATCCGGCAACGGGTATTAGTGAATCTGAACTGCTGACACTGGCGGCGGCGGTCGAGCAAGGCGCGACGCATCCACTGGCGCAAGCCATCGTACGCGAAGCACAGGTTGCTGAACTCGCCATTCCCACCGCCGAATCACAGCGGGCACTGGTCGGGTCTGGCATTGAAGCGCAGGTTAATGGTGAGCGCGTGTTGATATGCGCTGCCGGGAAACATCCCGCTGATGCATTTGCTGGTTTGATTAATGAACTGGAAAGCGCCGGGCAAACGGTTGTGCTGGTAGTACGTAATGATGACGTGCTGGGTATCATTGCATTGCAGGATACCCTGCGCGCCGACGCTACAACTGCCATCAGTGAACTGAACGCGCTGGGGGTTAAAGGAGTGATCCTCACCGGCGATAATCCACGCGCAGCGGCGGCAATTGCCGGGGAGCTGGGGCTGGAGTTTAAAGCGGGCCTATTGCCGGAAGATAAAGTCAAAGCGGTGACCAAGCTGAATCAACATGCGCCCCTGGCGATGGTCGGTGATGGTATTAACGACGCGCCAGCGATGAAAGCTGCCGCCATCGGGATTGCTATGGGTAGCGGCACAGACGTGGCGCTGGAAACCGCCGACGCAGCATTAACCCATAACCACCTGCGCGGCCTGGTGCAAATGATTGAACTGGCACGCGCCACTCACGCCAATATCCGCCAGAACATCACCATTGCGCTGGGACTGAAAGGGATCTTCCTCGTCACCACGCTTTTAGGGATGACCGGGTTGTGGCTGGCAGTGCTGGCAGATACGGGTGCGACGGTGCTGGTGACGGCGAATGCGTTAAGGTTGTTGCGCAGGAGATAAGGCAAACCGATCGCAACATTGAGCGCGATCGGTCCCCTCGCCCCTCTGGGGAGAGGGTTAGGGGGTGAGGAAAAGGCGGCATCGAAGCCAATCAGCCCCTATCAACCGCCTTTACGAATCAAATAACGATAAGGCAGTCCATCCGTCTCTTTCGCAACCAGTTCGTGTTCCATAAAGGTACAAAACCCAGGAATATCGCGGGTAGTGGCCGGATCGTCGGCGATAATCAGCAACGTTTCGCCAGGCTGCATATTGCGCACGGTTTTGCGCACCATCATCACCGGTTCCGGGCAGCGCAGGCCAAGCGCGTCGAGTGTGTGGTCAGGGCTGGAAAAGAGATCGGTCATTTTCTTCTCATCACTTAAAAAAACGGCGCTAGTTTACGCCCTGTGAGTCCGTAAGCAAACCAGGTTAACGATTGCGTGAAAATTAACCATTGCATTGTCAACGTAAAGCAGTATCATGCGGCGGCTCGAAAAAAGGGTAAGCACGTTATTATGTTAAGGTAACAGACGTGTCGTACGTATTGGGTTCCCTCACCCCAATGGTTAATCAAAAAGGTACAATATGAACGTTTTCTCGCAAACTCAACGCTATAAGGCGTTGTTCTGGTTATCGTTATTTCATCTTCTGGTGATCACCTCCAGTAACTATCTGGTTCAGCTTCCCGTCTCCATTTTTGGTTTCCATACCACCTGGGGCGCGTTTAGCTTTCCGTTTATTTTTCTTGCTACCGACCTGACCGTGCGTATTTTTGGCGCACCGCTGGCCCGACGCATTATCTTCGCGGTAATGATCCCTGCGTTATTAATCTCCTACGTCATCTCGTCGCTATTCTATATGGGTTCCTGGCAGGGATTCGGCGCACTCGCCCACTTCAACCTGTTTGTCGCCCGTATCGCCACCGCCAGTTTCATGGCCTACGCGCTGGGGCAAATCCTCGACGTGCACGTTTTTAACCGCCTGCGTCAGAGTCGCCGCTGGTGGCTGGCACCGACAGCGTCCACACTGTTCGGTAACGTCAGCGACACGCTGGCCTTTTTCTTCATTGCCTTCTGGCGTAGCCCGGATGCCTTTATGGCTGAACACTGGATGGAAATCGCGCTGGTCGATTACTGTTTCAAAGTGTTAATCAGTATCGTTTTCTTCCTGCCAATGTATGGCGTATTACTCAATATGCTGTTGAAAAGACTGGCAGATAAATCCGAAATCAACGCTTTGCAGGCGAGTTAAAGGTTCGTTATCAGAGTTGTGATAAGATGGATGAATGAGCCGTTATGGCCGTTTATCGAAAGGAAGAAGTCAATGCGCAATCTGGTTAAATATGTCGGAATTGGCCTGCTGGTTATGGGGCTTGCGGCCTGTGATGATAAAGACACTAACGCTACGGCGCAGGGTTCGGTCGCGGAAAGTAACGCTACCGGGAATCCCGTCAACCTGCTTGATGGCAAGTTAAGTTTCTCGCTGCCAGCGGATATGACCGACCAGAGCGGTAAGCTGGGAACGCAGGCCAATAACATGCATGTCTGGTCCGACGCCACCGGGCAGAAAGCAGTCATCGTCATCATGGGCGATGATCCGAAAGAAGATCTGGCGGTGTTGGCGAAGCGTCTGGAAGATCAGCAACGTAGCCGCGATCCGCAGCTGCAAGTGGTAACCAATAAAGCCATTGAGCTGAAAGGTCACAAAATGCAGCAGTTAGACAGTATTATCTCCGCGAAAGGCCAGACGGCGTACTCTTCCGTTATTCTGGGTAACGTGGGTAATCAACTGCTGACCATGCAAATTACGCTGCCAGCTGACGATCAGCAAAAAGCGCAAACCACCGCAGAAAACATCATTAATACGCTGGTTATTCAGTAAGTTTTAAGATGATGAGGCGGCCTCAGGGACGTGTTCCGGAGGCCGTTTTTTTAATCGCCACGTCAGTAATAACGCGATTGCGACCAGTCCCGCCGCCGCCAGATAAATCACCGGTACGCCCGCCCAGCTCATCACCAGCCCAGCCAGTGGTCCAGTCACGCCAAGCGATAAATCCATAAATACGGTGTAAGTTGCCAGCGCCGCCCCCTGATTTTGCTGCGGAACCGCTTTTACCGCCACTACACCCAATGCCGGGAACACCAGCGAAAACCCGGCCCCCGCCAGTAAGACGCCGATTTTCGCCATCCACGGCATAATCGCCACGCCAACCAGTAGCAGGCCGATTATCTCAACGCTAAAGCAAATCATCGCTACGTTTAAGCCACCGATACGGTTAATGCCGTTAGGGAATAACAAACGCGTACCGACAAACGCACAGCTAAACAGCGTCAGCGCGAAAGCCGCACCGTCCCAACCTTTAGCGTCATAAAACAGCGTGATAAAGGTGGCGATGACGCCAAATCCGGCGGAAGCCAGTGCCAGCGCCATACCGTACAGCCAGACGCGCCCAAGCACCGCGCGAAACGGCAGCGGTTTGCCTTTACTGGCTTTTACCGTCGGACGCCGGATCGCCAACAAAATGGCCACCAGCGCCACGCCCATAATGATTAACGCTAACGCCTGCAAGCCGCCCCAGTGATAAAACACGACGCCTAACGGCGCACCCATCGCCATCGCCCCGTAAGTGACAATGCCGTTCCACGAAATCACCCGCCCGATATGCAGCGAGCCAACCACTCCAACGCCCCATAGGGTCGATCCCGTTCCGGCAAAACTTTGCCCAATCCCAAGGATGACGCGCCCCTGGCAAAGTAATAACAGGCTGATGACAGGCAGACTGGCGGTTAATCCTGCCGTCAGATACCCCAGACCGCTCAAAAAGCAGCCGCATAAACCGAAGACGACAATCTTTTTGGGTCCCAGCAAATCGGCGTAACGTCCGGCATGAGGGCGGCTCAGCAAGGTGGCGAAATATTGCAGGCTGATAACCAATCCTGCCCAGAAGGCGCTAAAGCCCATCACATCATGGACATAGCCCGGTAATACAGCGAGCGGCAACCCGATGGTGAGGTAGCTGGCGAAGTTAAACATGACAATGGAGACAATGCGCAAATTCAGGCGCAATCCGTTTAGCGCGGGTTCGGCTACGGGTTCGGGCATGAGGATCACCACATTTTTACAACAGTGTTTCATTTTTACCATGTGCTGACGTGAAAATCAGCAGTAAGAATCAGAATATTGCTGGCGTGACTCCCGCTACACTTAACACAAAAAGTCACAAGGAAGCCCCAATGGAAACCCCTCAACCCGATAAAACGGGCATGCACATTCTGCTCAAGTTGGCCTCGCTGGTAGTGATCCTCGCGGGCATTCACGCAGCGGCAGATATCATTGTGCAGCTGTTACTGGCGCTGTTTTTTGCCATCGTCCTCAACCCGCTCGTTACCTGGTTTATTCGTCGGGGAGTACAACGCCCCGTTGCCATTACGATTGTAGTGGTGGTGATGCTGATCGCACTAACCGCGCTGGTCGGCGTACTGGCGGCATCGTTTAACGAATTTATCTCTATGCTGCCGAAGTTTAATAAGGAGCTGACGCGCAAACTTTTTAAATTGCAGGAGATGTTGCCTTTTCTTAATTTGCATATGTCGCCGGAGCGAATGCTGCAGCGGATGGACTCGGAAAAAGTGGTTACCTTCACCACAGCGCTAATGACCGGGCTTTCCAGGGCAATGGCGAGCGTGCTTTTGCTGGTGATGACCGTAGTTTTTATGCTGTTTGAAGTGCGCCACGTCCCTTACAAAATGCGTTTTGCGCTGAATAACCCACAGATTCACATCGCAGGATTACACCGCGCACTTAAAGGCGTTTCGCATTATCTGGCGTTAAAGACGCTACTCAGTTTATGGACAGGTGTCATCGTCTGGCTGGGGCTGGCGCTAATGGGCGTACAGTTTGCGCTGATGTGGGCAGTACTGGCGTTTTTGCTCAACTACGTGCCCAATATCGGCGCGGTAATTTCCGCCGTACCGCCAATGATTCAGGTGCTGCTGTTTAATGGTGTTTACGAATGTATTCTGGTCGGCGCATTGTTTTTAGTGGTCCATATGGTCATCGGCAATATTTTAGAACCACGGATGATGGGCCATCGCCTGGGGATGGCTGCTCGGCCCGGTAGGGATGCTACTTTCGGTGCCATTAACCAGCGTGTGTAAAATCTGGATGGAAACGACGAAAGGTGGCAGCAAACTGGCGATTTTACTGGGGCCGGGCAGACCGAAAAGTCGGTTACCGGGATGAGGCGACAAGTGATACGATACGCACTTTCATTTTCCATTAAACGTTGGCCCTGATATGTATCGGATAGTTCTGGGGAAAGTTTCGACCTTAAGCGCAGCTCCACTGCCACCGGGTTTACGCGAGCAAGCACCGCAAGGTCCACGACGCGAACGCTGGCTGGCGGGGCGTGCATTGCTTTCGCACACGCTTTCCCCGCTACCGGAGATCATCTATGGCGAACAAGGCAAACCTGCATTCGCGCCGGAAACGCCGCTATGGTTCAACTTAAGCCATAGCGGTGACGATATCGCTCTGCTGTTGAGCGATGAAGGCGAAGTCGGCTGCGATATCGAAGTGATTCGCCCGCGCGCCAACTGGCGCTGGCTGGCGAACGCCGTGTTCAGCCTCGGGGAACACGCTGAAATGGACGCCGTGCATCCTGATCAGCAACTGGAAATGTTCTGGCGCATCTGGACGCGCAAAGAAGCCATCGTTAAACAGCGTGGCGGCAGCGCCTGGCAAATCGTCAGCGTAGATAGCACCTATCACTCCTCGCTGTCAGTCAGCCATTGTCAGCTAGAAAATTTAAGCCTTGCGATCTGCACCCCCACCCCCTTTACGCTCACCGCCGACAGTGTGCAATGGATCGATTCAGTTAACTGATCCGCCCACCCGACTGCCCATCTATTGATCCAGAACAGGTAATCAGTATGACGAATACTTAAAATCGTCATACTTATTTCCGCCATCTATTTTAATCCATTGGGGTTACCATGCTCTCCACACTCCGCCGCACTCTATTTGCGCTGCTGGCTTGTGCGTCTTTTATCGTCCATGCCGCTGCACCAGATGAAATCACCACCGCCTGGCCGGTGAATGTCGGGCCACTAAACCCGCACCTTTACACGCCTAACCAGATGTTCGCCCAGAGCATGGTTTATGAACCATTGGTGAAATATCAGGCAGACGGTTCGGTGATCCCGTGGCTGGCAAAAAGCTGGACTCATTCAGAAGATGGTAAAACCTGGACCTTCACCCTGCGTGATGACGTGAAATTCTCCAACGGTGAACCGTTCGATGCCGAGGCGGCGGCAGAAAACTTCCGCGCAGTGCTCGATAACCGTCAACGTCACGCCTGGCTGGAGCTGGCAAACCAGATTGTTGATGTTAAAGCACTCAGTAAAACAGAGCTGCAAATTACCCTGAAAAGCGCCTACTATCCTTTCCTGCAAGAACTGGCCCTGCCCCGTCCTTTCCGTTTTATCGCTCCCTCGCAGTTTAAAAACCATGAAACCATGAACGGAATTAAAGCGCCGATTGGCACCGGACCGTGGATTTTGCAGGAATCGAAACTGAATCAGTACGATGTCTTCGTCCGTAACGAAAACTACTGGGGCGAAAAGCCAGCGATTAAAAAGATCACCTTTAACGTCATCCCGGACCCGACTACCCGCGCGGTGGCGTTTGAAACTGGCGATATCGACCTGCTGTACGGAAACGAAGGGTTATTACCGCTCGATACCTTCGCCCGCTTTAGCCAGAATCCGGCTTACCACACCCAACTGTCACAGCCGATCGAAACCGTGATGCTGGCGCTCAATACCGCCAAAGCCCCCACCAACGAGCTGGCAGTACGTGAAGCTCTTAATTACGCGGTAAACAAAAAATCGCTGATTGATAACGCGTTATATGGCACCCAGCAGGTCGCCGACACCCTGTTTGCCCCTTCTGTGCCTTACGCTAATCTCGGCCTGAAACCGCGCCAGTACGATCCGCAGAAAGCGAAAGAGTTGCTGGAAAAAGCCGGTTGGACGCTGCCTGCGGGCAAAGACATCCGCGAGAAAAATGGTCAGCCGCTGCGCATTGAACTGTCGTTCATCGGCACCGATGCGTTAAGCAAATCGATGGCGGAAATCATTCAGGCTGATATGCGCCAGATTGGCGCAGATGTCTCGCTGATTGGCGAAGAAGAGAGCAGTATCTATGCTCGTCAGCGCGACGGTCGTTTTGGCATGATTTTCCACCGCACCTGGGGCGCGCCATACGATCCACACGCCTTCCTGAGTTCAATGCGCGTACCGTCGCACGCTGACTTCCAGGCACAGCAAGGATTAGCCGACAAGCCGCTGATTGATAAAGAGATCGGCGAAGTGCTGGCGACCCATGACGAAACGCAACGTCAGGCGCTGTATCGCGACATTCTGACCCGTCTGCATGACGAGGCGGTTTATCTGCCTATCAGCTACATCTCGATGATGGTGGTATCAAAACCGGAGCTGGGTAATATCCCCTACGCGCCGATCGCCACCGAAATTCCGTTCGAACAGATTAAACCGGTGAAACCTTAATGTTGCGTTACGTATTACGCCGCTTTCTGCTGCTGATCCCGATGGTGCTCGCCGCCTCGGTGATCATTTTTCTGATGCTGCGCCTCGGTACCGGCGACCCGGCGCTCGATTATCTGCGTTTATCTAACCTGCCGCCGACGCCGGAGATGCTGGCCTCTACCCGCACCATGCTCGGGCTGGATCAGCCGCTGTACGTCCAGTACGGTACCTGGTTGTGGAAGGCGCTGCATCTTGACTTTGGTATCTCATTCGCCAGCCAACGCCCGGTACTGGACGATATGCTGAACTTCCTGCCCGCCACGCTGGAACTTGCAGGTGCGGCGCTGGTATTAATTCTGCTCACTTCCGTACCGCTCGGTATCTGGGCGGCGCGCCACCGCGATCGTTTGCCGGATTTCGCCGTGCGCTTTATCGCGTTTCTTGGCGTGTCGATGCCCAACTTCTGGCTGGCATTTTTGCTAGTGATGGCGTTTTCGGTGTATCTGCAATGGCTACCCGCGATGGGCTACGGCGGCTGGCAGCACATCATTTTACCTGCGGTTTCCATCGCCTTTATGTCGCTGGCGATTAACGCGCGACTGCTGCGCGCCAGTATGCTGGACGTCGCCGGTCAGCGTCACGTCACCTGGGCGCGGCTACGCGGCCTGAATGACAAACAGACCGAACGCCGCCATATTCTGCGCAATGCCTCGCTGCCGATGATCACCGCCGTGGGGATGCACATTGGCGAATTGATTGGCGGGACGATGATTATCGAAAACATCTTTGCCTGGCCTGGCGTCGGGCGCTATGCGGTGTCGGCGATTTTTAACCGTGACTATCCGGTGATTCAGTGCTTTACGCTGATGATGGTGGTGGTTTTTGTGGTCTGTAATTTGATTGTCGATTTGCTCAACGCCGCGCTGGACCCACGCATTCGTCGTCATGAAGGAGCGCACGCGTGAACTTTTTCCTCTCTTCCCGCTGGTCGGTACGCCTGGAGCTGATCATTATCGCCCTGCTGGCGCTGATTGCGCTCACCAGCCAGTGGTGGCTGCCGTACGATCCACAGGCAATTGATTTGCCGTCGTGCCTGCTTTCGCCGGATGCGCAGCACTGGCTGGGCACCGATCACTTAGGTCGCGATATTTTCTCGCGGCTGATGGCAGCGACTCGCGTGTCGCTCGGTTCGGTAATGGCCTGCCTGCTGCTGGTGCTGACATTAGGGCTGGTTATTGGCGGCAGCGCCGGGTTGATTGGCGGGCGCGTTGATCAGGCCACCATGCGCGTCGCCGATATGTTTATGACCTTCCCGACCTCGATTCTGTCGTTCTTTATGGTTGGCGTGCTCGGCACCGGGCTGACCAACGTAATTATCGCCATCGCCCTGTCGCACTGGGCGTGGTATGCACGCATGGTGCGCAGCTTGGTGATTTCACTACGCCAACGCGAGTTTGTGCTGGCGTCACGGCTTTCCGGTGCGGGCCATGTGCGGGTGTTTGTCGATCATCTGGCAGGCGCGGTGATCCCTTCGCTGCTGGTGCTAGCAACGCTGGATATCGGCCATATGATGCTGCACGTCGCGGGGATGTCTTTCCTTGGCCTCGGTGTGACCGCACCGACCGCCGAATGGGGCGTGATGATTAACGACGCGCGCCAGTATATCTGGACCCAGCCGCTGCAAATGTTCTGGCCGGGGCTGGCGCTGTTTATCAGCATGATGGCCTTTAACCTGGTGGGTGACGCACTGCGCGATCATCTGGATCCTCATCTGGTGACGGAGCACGCACACTAATGCCGCAACAGATTGAACTACGTAATATCGCGCTACAGGCCGCGCAGCCGCTGGTACACGGTGTATCGTTAACCCTGCAACGCGGGCGCGTGCTGGCGTTAGTCGGCGGTAGCGGCAGCGGGAAATCATTAACCTGCGCCGCGACGCTGGGCATTTTGCCCGCTGGCGTTCGCCAGACGGCGGGGGAAATTTTAGCCGATGGCAAACCGGTTTCGCCTTGCGCCCTGCGCGGCATCAAAATTGCCACCATCATGCAGAACCCGCGCAGCGCCTTTAATCCACTGCACACCATGCACACCCACGCGCGGGAAACCTGCCTGGCGTTAGGGAAACCCGCCGATGACGCTACGCTTACCGCTGCCATAGAAGCGGTGGGGCTGGAAAACGCCGCGCGCGTGCTGAAGCTGTACCCGTTCGAGATGAGCGGCGGCATGTTGCAGCGCATGATGATTGCGATGGCGGTGCTGTGTGAATCACCGTTTATCATCGCCGATGAACCGACCACCGACCTCGACGTGGTAGCACAGGCGCGCATCCTCGATCTGCTGGAAAGCATTATGCAAAAACAAGCGCCGGGAATGCTGCTGGTCACCCATGATATGGGCGTTGTGGCGCGTCTGGCGGATGACGTGGCGGTGATGTCACAAGGTAAAATTGTCGAACAGGGCGATGTAGAAACGCTGTTTAACGCCCCCAAACATACGGTGACGCGCAGCCTGGTTTCCGCTCATCTCGCCCTCTACGGTATGGAGCAGGCATCATGACCTTACTTAACGTCTGCGGCCTTTCCCATCACTATGCCCACGGTGGATTTAGCGGAAAACATCAACATCAGGCGGTGCTGAATAACGTTTCCCTGACCCTGAAAAGCGGCGAAACCGTCGCCCTGCTGGGACGCAGCGGCTGCGGAAAAAGCACCCTCGCGCGGCTGCTGGTAGGCTTAGAGTCTCCCTCACAAGGGAATATTAGCTGGCGCGGCGAATCGCTGGCGAAACTTAATTGCGCCCAACGTAAAGCCTTCCGCCGTGATATTCAGATGGTGTTTCAGGACTCCATCAGTGCCGTGAATCCGCGCAAAACCGTGCGCGAGATCCTGCGTGAACCGATGCGCCACCTGCTATCACTGAAAAAATCCGAACAACTGGCGCGCGCCAGCGAAATGCTGAAGGCGGTCGATCTCGATGACAGCGTTCTCGACAAACGCCCACCGCAGTTAAGCGGCGGCCAGCTCCAGCTCGTCTGCCTGGCACGCGCGCTGGCGGTCGAACCGAAATTGCTGATTCTGGATGAAGCCGTTTCTAACCTTGATCTCGTGTTACAGGCGGGCGTCATTCGCCTGCTGAAAAAGCTACAACAACAGTTTGGCACTGCCTGCCTGTTCATCACTCATGACTTACGCCTAGTGGAACGCTTTTGCCAGCGAGTGATGGTGATGGACAACGGACAAATCGTCGAAACCCAGGCGGTGGGAGATAAATTAACCTTTTCCTCTGACGCCGGACGTGTGCTACAAAACGCGGTATTACCCGCATTCCCCGTGCGCCGTCGCACCTCAGAAAAGGTTTAACGCCAATGCAACGAGTCACCATCACGCTTGATGACGATTTACTGGAGACGCTGGACAGCCTGAGCCAGCGTCGTGGTTATAACAACCGTTCCGAAGCTATCCGCGATATTCTGCGTAGTGCCCTGGCGCAGGAAGCTACCCAGCAGCACGGCACACAAGGTTTCGCGGTGCTGTCGTATGTGTATGAACACGAAAAACGCGACTTAGCCAGCCGTATTGTTTCCACCCAGCATCATCACCACGACCTCTCCGTCGCCACGCTACATGTGCACATCAACCACGACGACTGTCTGGAAATCGCCGTGTTGAAAGGTGACATGGGTGACGTGCAGCATTTTGCCGATGACGTTATCGCCCAGCGCGGCGTGCGGCACGGGCATTTGCAGTGCCTGCCGAAGGAAGATTGAGTTATTTCTAAAACAAGGAAAGAAAAGATATTAACTGAACTTAATTTATAAAATTAAGTTCAGTTGCATAGATAGATCCTGTAAAGGCAGATATTCTGCGTAATGTACGTCGCTAAAATTTATAAATGATTCAAACGCTCATTCAGTGTTTCAATAATATAGGTATTAACAGAGACTTGTTGCTGCGCAGCCGCATTATTAAGGCGTTCACTCAGCGATTCTGGATAGCGTAACGTAAAGGTCTTAATCTTTTCTGTACGCGCATACGGCTCAATACCCGCAGCTTTACAATCCTCAAGATACTCTCGCAGGGAAAGCTCTCCTTCTTTTTGCAGCCCCTGAATACTGTCAGAGACAAAATCACAATAACCTGACAAGCCCAAGAATTTGCCACGAAATGCATTCAGTTCTGGCACGTAGGTAATAACAGCTGGTTGCCCGGCAATCTCCATAGAGTTTGGCGTCTTCAGTTTGATCATGGTTTTACCCCTATACTTAGTAACCAGTCACGCACGCTTTCTACAGCGCCTTTATCGGTATCTGGCGACGGATGAGGCCGATGGAAACACGCAACGCTCATATTTAGTATGAACTTGCAACGCGAACCTCTTCCTTCCTTAATTTCTCCGCCTAATGCTTTAACCAGTGACTCTATATCAGACCACTTGATCCCTTGAGGAACAGGAGTTTTAAATATTTGATCCAATGTATTTTTTTGTTTCTTCCGTAAAGCCTGTACCTTGGTTCTCATGGCATGTCCTTATGACTTCACTTTATGACATCACAGTATGAAGTCAAGTTTCCCTTCCTTACGCCATTGTCCCAATCGTCTTCCTGAATCGCAGCAGTGCGATGGTGAAAAACGCGCCGCCAATTGCCATCAGCGTCAGGAACTGCGGCCAGACGATTTCGAATCCGGCACCCCGGTAGAGGATGGCCTGCGCGAGGCTAACAAAGTGTGTCGTCGGCATGGTCAGCATAATGTCCTGCACCATCTGCGGCATACTTTCGCGCGGCGTGGATCCACCGGAAAGCATTTGCAGCGGCAGCAGCACCAGAATCACCAGCAGCCCCAGTTGCGGCATTGAACGCGCTATCGTCCCCATAAAAATGCCGATTGACGTGGTGGCAAACAGACTGAGCGCCACGCCCAGCATAAACAGCGGGATCGAGCCTTCAATCGGTACGCCCAGTACACCTTTCACCATCAGCACCAGCGATAATCCCGATACCACCAGCACCACCAGCCCCATCGACCAGATCTTCGCCATCATGATCTCAAACGGCGTTATCGGCATCACCAGTAAATGTTCCACCGTGCCGTGTTCACGCTCGCGGATCAGCGCCGATCCGGTCAATACAATCGCCAGCATGGTAATGTTGTTGATGATCGCCATCACCCCGCCAAACCACGCGGGATCAAGGTTCGGGTTAAAGCGCATCCGGGTTTCCAGCGATACCAACGGTTCGCTGTTATCACGGTAGCGCGCGACAAAGCTGTTCACTTCACCGTTGATAATATTCTGAATATACCCATTGCCGGTAAATGCCTGGCTCATGCGCGTGGCATCGACGTTCACCTGAATATCCGGCTGGCGTCCGGCGAGGACATCACGCTGAAAATTAGGCGGAATATTTATCGCGAAGGTATAGCGTCCGGCGTCCAGTCCGGCATCCATCTCATCGGCGGTGATCATCTCCGGTGGCAAAAACCACGGACGATAGAAGCTGTTAACGATCCGGTTCGATAACTGCGATTGATCCATATCGGCAATGGCGATCGGCGCGAGGTTCAACGATCCTGGCGTAACGGTCGCTGACGAATACACCGACACCGTAAACGAGAAGACAATCAGCGTCAGCATCGCTTTATCACCGAGCAGACTGCGCAACTCTTTGATACCCAGATTAAAAATATTGCGTAAATGGCGCATCATCCCTCCTGTTTTTTCAGCAGCAGGATGCTTAAGCCCATCACCAGCGGGATGGCTATCAGCAACGGGATAAAAAGTTGCCACAAATCAGTCAGATCCAGCGCTTTCGAGAACGTTCCGCGGGCGATAGTCAGAAAATGACTGGTCGGGTAAACCTCGCCGATCCAACGTCCAGGCCCTTCCAGCGAAGCTACCGGATCGATCATCCCGGAAAACTGTGTCGCCGGGATCAATGTGATAATCGCCGTTCCGAAAATGGCGGCAATCTGGCTTTTCATAAAGGTGGAGATCAGCAGCCCCATTCCAGTGGCAATGATGATATACAGCAGCGCCGCCAGGGTGAGCGTCAGGAAACTGCCTTTATGCGGTACGCCAAACACAAACACCGACAGGCCGCAGAGCAGGAAAAAGTTCAGCATCCCCAGCGCGATGTACGGCAGCTGTTTGCCAAGCAAAAATTCGCTACGGGTGGTGGGGGTCACGTAAAGGTTGATAATCGACCCTAGCTCTTTTTCCCGCACCACGCTAAGGGCGCTTAGCATTGACGGGATCATCATCAGCAGAAGCGGGATCACCGCCGGAACAATCGCTGGCAGGCTTTTTACGTCCGGGTTATAGCGATAACGCGTCTCAATGTTCATCAGCCCGCTTTGGCTGGCGGGTGTCGATTGTCGGCTCGCCACATCCTGAAGCCAACTCTGGTGCATTGCCTGCACGTAACCTTTTACCGTTTCGGCACGACTGGGCATCGCTCCGTCGATCCAGACGCCGAGTTCCACAGGCGTACCACGCGCGATATCGCGCCCGAAATTGGGCGGGATCTCAATGGCCACCGTGATATCGCCCGCACGCATCCGACGATCAAGCTCGTCATAACTGGTGAGCGGCGGCTGTTCGATAAAGTAACGGGAACCGGAGAGGTTGAGTGTCCACGCCTGGCTACTGACGGTCTGGTCGCGGTCGAGCACCGCAAAGCGCAGGTTTTCCACATCCATACTGATGCCGTAACCCATTATCAGCATCAGGATCACCGTTCCCATCAGCGCCAGCGTCGAACGTACTGGATCGCGTCGCAGTTCCAGCGCTTCGCGGCGGCTGTAGCTAAACAGACGGCGCAGGCTAAATCCCTGACGCGGCGCGTGGGTGGTGTCGTGTACCACGGGCGGCGCTTCGGCTTCGTTGCTCTGCCCTGCCGCTTCCTGCAAATAGGCGATAAATGCCTCTTCCAGACTGGCGGCTCCGCGTTTCTCAACCAGTTCCTGCGGTGTACCGCTGGCAAGCACTTTTCCGGCGTGCATCAGTGAGATGCGGTCGCAACGTTCCGCTTCGTTCATAAAGTGGGTGGAGATGAAGATAGTCACTTTGTCCTGGCGCGAGAGATCGACCATCAACTGCCAGAACATATCCCTCGCCACCGGATCGACACCAGAAGTAGGCTCATCGAGGATTAACATCTCCGGGCGATGAATCACCGCCACCGCCAGCGAAAGCCGCTGGCGAATGCCGAGCGGCAATGACTCCGGCAGAACATCTTCAACGTCGTTGAGCTTAAAACGCTCGCTCATTTCAGCCACTCGCGCGGGAATTTCCGCTTCCGGGATGTGAAACAAACGGGCATGTAACTCCAGGTTTTGCCGCACGGTGAGTTCGTTATAGAGCGAAAACGCCTGCGACATATAGCCCACACGACGGCGGGTATCGATATCTTTTGGATCAACCGGTTGCCCAAATAGCCACGCCTCACCTTCGCTGGCGGGCAGCAGTCCGGTAAGCATTTTCATGGTGGTGGATTTACCGCAGCCGTTCGAACCAAGGAATCCAAAAATCTCCCCGCGTGGAATGCGGAAATTGACGTGATCAACGGCAACGAAGGAACCAAAACGCATGGTCAGATCGCACGCTTCGATGGCAATCTCTGCGTTTTCAGGTTGATACGGTGGGATCACTACCGCCTGATGCGCCTGGCGTTGCGCTTGCGGTAACAGATTAATAAATGCTTCTTCCAGCGTGGCGCTTTGCGTTTGCTGCCGCAGCTCTTCGGCGCTGCCGGTTGCCAGCACTTCTCCGGCATTCATCGCTACCAGCCAGTCGAAGCGTTCGGCCTCTTCCATATAGGCGGTGGCGACCAGCACGCTCATATTGCTCTGCCGCTGGCGAATACTGTCGATCAGCTCCCAGAACTGGGCGCGGGAGAGCGGGTCAACCCCCGTTGTTGGCTCATCAAGGATCAACAGTTCCGGGTCGTGGATTAACGCGCAGCACAGCCCAAGTTTTTGCTTCATCCCGCCGGAGAGTTTACCTGCCGGACGATCGCGAAACGGTGCTAACCCGGTGCTGGTCAGCAGCTCATTAATTCGCACTTCCCGCTCCGCTTTATCGTGACCGAACAGGCGAGCGAAAAAATCGACATTTTCATACACCGACAAGGTGTGGTAGAGGTTTTTGCCCAGCCCCTGCGGCATCCAGGCGATGCGCGGGCAGACGTCTCGGCGATGCTTCGGGTCGTGCATATCGCCACCCAGCACCACCACATTGTCCTGCTCAATGACGCGGGCACCGGAAATCAGTGACAATAAACTCGACTTCCCGACGCCATCCGGACCAATCAGCCCGACCATGCAACGGGCCGGAATATCGAGAGTGATATTGTTCAGCGCAACGGTTTTTCCATAATGCTGGCTCACGCCCGCCAGTTGCGCGACAGGCGGGACGGGAACCAGTTCCAGATGCGTCATTGCGGCAACCTCACCACGAGGTCGTCAGGCCACGGAAGTTCTTCATTCACCCGCACCCACGCTACGCCCGGTAAACCGGTTTTGACATATTCCAGATGCTGCTGGAGTAATTCCGGTGGGATACGCGCTTTGACGCGGAACATCAGTTTCAGCCGTTCATCGCTGGTTTCGACGGTTTTTGGCGTGAACTGGGCGACACTGGCGACAAAACTGATGGTTGCAGGAATACGCAGATCTGGCGCGGCATCGAGGATCAGCCGGGCTTCACCGCCCAGTTTCAGCGTGCCCGCCTGTTCGGTTGGCAGGAAGAAGGTCATATAGACGTCGCTGAGATCGACCATATTCAGCACCCGACCGCCTGCCGCCAGCACTTCCCCTGGCTCGGCAACCCGATACTGCACGCGTCCGTCACGCGGGGCTTTCAGTTCACTGTCATCGATATCTGCGGCAATGCGCCGTTCAGTGGCTTGCGCTGCTTCGACCCGAGTTTGCGCCTGAATGATATTGGTGCGTGCTGCTTCTATAGCCGCTTTAGAAGCCGAAACCTGGGCTTTCGCTGATTCCAGCGCAGCTCGGGCGCTCTCAGCGGCGGCGCGGTCGTCATCCAGCTGTTGCGCAGAAATAGCCCCTCGTTGGGCGAGCGAGCGGGAACGCGTATGACGTTTGGCAACAGAGTCCAGTTCGGCCTGGCGTTGATTGACCAGCGACTGTGCGGCACGAGTTTCACTTTGTCGTTGCTCCAGCAAAACCTGCGCGGCGGCAACGGCGCTTTGTGCCTCTTTGATTTGCGCGATGGCTTCCAGTCGCTGTTCCTGCAACACGCGAGTATCCATCTTCGCCAGCGCTTCGCCTTCGCGAACAAACTGGCCTTCTTTCACCAGAATGGTGTCGATACGCCCGGCAATTTTGCTGGCGATATCCACTTCCGTCGCTTCAATGCGCCCATTGCTGACAGCAAAGCCTTCCGGCACACCCGCCGGGCGCAACAGCCACCACGCCACGACGGCAGCCACCGCCAGTGCCCCGACAACCCACCACGCCAGATGGCGCTTACTCTTATCCATAATCGACCCGCCATAATCCCTGTAAGCAAACGACGCGTGTTACAACTGCCGCCGAACGACGTTCAGCGGATTCTTCCATCCGGGATAAGAAGGAAACGACAAATACGACCAGCGCGCAGAGCATTGAGCGCCAACGGGGAAGGCTTAGTGAAAACGGGTAGTAATGTTGTCATCATCAGCATTCCTGGCCGTAAATGAAACACGCATACTCATAAGTGTGATCTATAAAACTGGCTGACAAAACGGTATCCATCCTGTTGGATCGCGTTTCACGCCTGTTCAGTTGCAGGAACAGAGCATTCCTTTTTACGTTTTATCAACAGTCTCAACCAGATAGTAACATTAATATTCATGTTGTCTATGGTTCAGAGCTGTAACATTGTGCGCCTTCTAATCAAAGGCATAAGTCCATTTCTGTTTTTTTCATGCTGGTAAGACTTCCAGGGAGTGGTTATCTCTGGCCCTGCACCAGGGTTAATTTGGCAATTATGCATGCTGAACATTCTTCCAGCATGTTTACTGTCACGGGCGTTAAGACCTAAAACTGTCCCCGTTTCACCTATGCGTTCTCTCCCACCATTTCCGTTATGTGCAACAACTTGATTTATACCTAACATTTGTGAACATGCTAATAGTGCTTCAAGTTTAGGTCTGTAATCTGTCGAAACAGAAAAATAACGATTAAAGGATCGACAAGAGATAGCCCGGCTAGTTTTAAACTTTTTGCCATTAATTATAGCATGATGCTTTTTATTAATAATTTCCGCTAATTCGACCGGATCGAGAGCATTGGTCATTTCATCAATAGAGACAGTTATCGGTCCTATAATGTAACGTTTTCGCTGATCATCAAAAGTTATCCCATGATGATTTGCCATTATTTTGTATTTGGGGTCATAGAAACATACAGGATAATCTTTTATCCCGTCGTAGGTATCCTCATCAAGTGGTTTCATGCGCGTGAAGTTTTGCATATAGTTACCATTGCAATTCGTTTCATGATTTCCAGCTAATACATGAACATTTTCATTGATACTCATTATGTGTTTTAACAAATCGATGATAAATTGATCGCCACAGATATTACTAAATCGATCGCCGGTTTGGTCGCCAAGAAACGTACATGGCGTGACTGCGTCTTTATTAATAACCAAATAAGGCTGAAGACTTTCTAAAACATTATCTCTTCTGTTCAGTATACTGATTATTGTATTAACATTAGTGTCAAGTTGCTCATTAAAGTTCTCCCTTAGCAATACGTTGAGAACTTCATCTTCTATGTTAAGCAACTGGCTAAGGAAATTTTCTCCTTCAGCCATGATTCCCAAATGTCCTGTTGCAAAAAGCGCGTACAAAACTGCACCGACTGAGCCATCGGTATCGCCAAAATAGGTCGGCCTGGTACTTGTGGGATCAACAGGTGAACAATTGGAGAAATAGGTTCTGTCAGCGAACTGGGGTTTTATAATTGTTTCGAATTTAATATCAAATACATTGTATTGCGATATTTCCCAGTTCCAGATGGGTTTGTACGACTCAGTAACTGCAACATCATTAGCATTATCATTTACTGTCATATTATTAAGTAAATAAACAATGCTGCACCAATTAATATCGGTATTATCAAGAGGGCAACCGTAATTTTTACTATTAATTGTCACAATAAACTGATAACAGTTATTCCTACGTAGAATATGAGCGCGCATGCCCGATAGCATACTATATTTTTCTGAATGATTCGTTTGTATGGTAAATGAAATTTTGTCATCTTGAATAGATTGTTGGAAACGTTCTATTTGCCAATCATCAATTTTTTCCACAACTTCACCGAGCATTGTCCTGGCAATACTTGATATATCATCACCTATACCATTTGCAATATACCCAAACAGTTCTTTAGTGAAGTTGGTAACATGCTCTTGCACCATATCATTTGTTGCGATTGTCGTTGTACTGCCATTAGTGCCTGCCACAGTTCCAATTTTCATCTTTTACCTCATATTATTCACCGCGAGGAATACATAGTTAACATTTTATCTTATGACATACACCTCATATTCGATGGGAAAATAATTATATTTTGCACAAATCATTCAGCCTTAAAGCATAATATGAAATTTCTTATCTCATAGCAGAGAAAGTCCCTAAAGATTGTAGAGGCGTCATCAGTACATACCTCTACAATCGATTAAGAAAACCTATGAAATACTGGCAAAATTAAAAAGAGATACCACAGCACTCATGAAGTTTTATTGAGGTTGAAAACAACTAAGCCCTGGGACACCTTTTTTATCACCACGTTCGTTAGGTGCTATCTTCCAAGAATTTAGCCCCATGGTATAATTATCAATTTTTTGATGCTGGTCTACCCCTAATCCATAATAGCCAAATTTCTGTTTAGTTTTTTTGAGCGTCTGTCCACATTTGAAGATATCTTCAGGTTTTGGTCTGAAAGCAGTAGTGTTATTAAAATAATTTTCATATACAGGTGTGGGTGCTATAGCATTGCTTCTAATTAGATGGAGAAGATGATCATCCATGTGTTGTTTATGTTTTTTATTAAATATATTTGCTAATTCCTCAGGATCAATTGGGTCTTTCATCTGATTAAATGGAACCTGCAAAGCACCGAGACAATAACATTGATTTTCTTCATTTCTTATTATTCCGTGATGACTGGTTAAAACTTTAGTTTCTGAGTTATAATTACAAACATCGAGCGTTTTAATTAAGTTATACGTATCACCGGCAGAGAGTTTATAATTTTCTAGTCGTGCAGTATAGTTACCATTAAAATTGATTTCATGATTTCCAGCCAGAACGATGACATTTTTATTAATACGGCTATCTTTATTACCCTCCATATTTCGCATAGAATTTAGCAAAGTAAGGATATATTTATCACCAAAAATAGTACTAAATCTATCGCCTGTATGATCCCCAAGGAAGATACAAGGGGTTATCGCATCGTCCTTTAAAAAAACATGTTGATGCAACTCATTCAATATCATGTCTCTCGTATTTAATAAATTGTAGAGCAATTTATTATTTTTATGTATGTATGCAGATGAAGCCATGTCTTCGTGTTTTAATAATTCACATAATAAACTCCAACCCTTTTCCCTGATGCCTATATGCCCTGAAACGAGCAATGAATAAAGTACAGCGCCTACTCTTCCATCTGTATCGCCAAAATAAGCCGTGTTGGCATTTTGTGGGTTAATCACACCACATTGTTTATAAAAGTCTATTTTAGAAAACACAGATTTAACATAGCTATCAAACTTATCCTTAGGAAACGTCTCTTTAGAGACATCCCAACGCCAGTCAGCTTTAAAATTACCGCTAAGAAGAGTAAAGAAATTTTCAGGTATGATAGAAAGCCCATTAACTTTATAAATTATGTCTGATTTATCTCCGGAGAAATTAATAAAATAATAACCATCCTTACACTCAATCTTAACTGTAATGGGAGACGATAATTTTATCACATGGTTATTGTCTGGTATAATTGTAAAGATAAACGTGTTAGTAGTATTATCGGCAAAACTATTATATTCTTGAATATCTATAGATGGCTCACTATTGTAAAACCATATTTTCTCCATCTGAAGACTATGTTCATTTACCCTCCAGTGACCATGTTGCAGGAAATAGATGATATGCATGCCAAAATCGTTATCTATTTGCGAATCATTATCCAGTTTATCAATTTCAACTATCTTTGAACGATGTGTTTTATCAACCTTGCTATGGTGTTGATGATTATTAACTTTATCTGAATGCTTATCTTTATGGTTTGAAGGGATGTACTTAAATATATTGTCAATTGCTTTCATAAATAACCCGCGATATTTTTGACCTGTTAGTAAAAAATAAATGATACATGTCTGAAAGACATATTTACGACGATATAAAACAATAATACTTATATGTTCGCTGATTTTAAGCACCGAGACTATCCGGTCTTTTACTAAATAATGGAAAACAATCCATCCCTGGAAGACAATTGTAAAAAAAACAACAGAATAAGAATTAATCTTAGGATAAATATTTATTTATCATGGCCTTTTGACCGCTAAAAAATGGCACTCGGCACAGTAAACCCCGCTATAGTTATGCTATGCATTTGTCTTTAATGATATCTCGTCGTTATATTAACAGGCTGAAATTATCATTAATGCACATTTCAATATTAGCAGGGATACCTGAGGAGTTTAAAGTGAACATATATATCGGGTAGCTTTTCAAATTAATCCCTTTGATTATAGGCTTAATTTGCATCGCGTTAGGTGGCTTTGTGCTGGAAAGTTCAGGGCAACGTCACGGGTCATGTGCTCATTTCTCTGGCGGCCATATGCCTGGCATTATTCACTACCGCATTTATTATCATTTCGCAGCTCACGCGCGGCGTTAATACGTTTTACAATACATTGTTCCCCATTATTGGCTATGCGGGGTCAATTATCACCATGATATGGGGTTGGGCACTGTTAGCAGGTAATGATGTGATGGCAGACGAGTTTGTTGCCGGCCATGTTATTTTTGGCGTTGGTATGATTGCCGCATGTGTATCGACGGTGGCAGCGTCGTCCGGTCACTTTCTGCTCATTCCCAAAAATGCAGCGGGGAGCAAGAGCGACGGAACACCGGTACAGGCTTATTCTTCATTAATCGGTAATTGCCTCATTGCCGTTCCCGTTTTACTCACCCTGCTCGGTTTCATTTGGTCTATTACGCTGTTACATAGTGCCGACATAACTCCGCATTATGTCGCCTTGGGTTAACCGCAATCTGTGCCTGTCTAATTGGCCTAGTGGCCACAATCGTCCATCAAACACGTAATACGTTCTCATCCAAAGAGCACTGGCTGTGGTGTTATTGGGTTATTTTTCTCGGCTCAGTCACGGTGCTGCAGGGGATATACGTCTTAGTCAGTTCCGATGCAAGCGCCCGACTGGCTCCCGGCATTATTCTCATTTGCCTCGGAATGATCTGTTACAGCATATTCTCAAAAGTCTGGCTACTGGCACTGGTCTGGAGACGTACCTGTTCGTTAGCCAACAAAATACCAATGATACCGGTATTTACCTGTCTGTTTTGCTTGTTTTTGTCATCATTCCTCGCGGAAATCGCACAAACTGAGCTGGACTACTTTATTCCATCTCGGGTTCTGGTTGGATTAGGCGCAGTATGTTTTACATTGTTCTCTATTGTTTCAATATTAGAGGCCGGTTCTGCGAAAAAAAATTAAAATTTACATAATCCCAGCGTTATTCATATCTTAACGCTGGTTTTTTACGAACTTAGTGAAATAATGTAGAATATAAAATTATAATTTTATATTGGAGCACATGTGTTAATGATCAACCCCGGGATACTAAAAATATAGACATTATTAAACTTGCTTAGCCTCGCATTGCCTTTACCTGTTAAAGATGCATCGAGAAAATTGAGTCTGAAGTTCTCATCCTTTATCTGATTTTCCAGTCCCGAAACTTTGGCCTTAGCATTACCTGAGATCCGTTCGTTACTATCTATTTTGTAGGTAAAAAAATACGAATGGGAAAATTTCCTCGGTGTATCTTCATCAGTTAAGCCAACAATCGTAAAACTACCGCTACCATCTTTTTTTAAAATGACTGAAAGGTTAGCAGAGTAGTATAAAGAATGATCTGTTTTAGCATTTCTTGTTAACGTCGACGTACATTCAAGAGACGTTGTGCTACCATCACGAGCCTTCCAGAGAGCAAAAAAACACACCTGTAGCAATGTGAAAACAAGTATTAATATAAAATACATTTTCTTATTAGTCATATAATAGCACCTCTGAACAAATTGCATAAGTTTCGTCATTAGAGGATTTTATACATCTTGATAAATACCGCTGCCCTTCCCCAAGCAAATAATGCATACTATTTACATCATATATAAAATTTGCACCTGGCACACAGGGTAAATGCTTTTTCGAAATTTCAGCGGCCTCTATTTGAGATTTAGCGAGGCCAATCTCGTTAAGATTCTCTGAAAGATATAAATCACAGGTGTCAATCTTACCTGATTTAACCAATGGATAATCCGTTATACTGTAGGTATCTTTAAAAGCCACGGCAAACATTTCAATAATAACAATTACTACCACAAGCGAAATCAAAATGCGAAAAAGAGGAATACTCCTTTTGCGCTCTACTTTTTCAACAACATCTTCTTGTAAATGAGAATCATCATAAGATTGTTTACTTATTGTTATGTTTTCACTGATGTAAAAGCCTACTTTGGGTATCGTAAGAATCACATTTTCTTCAACACCAATATTTTTAAAACTTTTGCGTAACAGGGATATATATTGGTTCAATGTGTTGTTTGACAGATCAAATGAAAATCTCTCCAAAACGCTATCAATGATTGAGTTCCTGTCAACCGCTCCACCATTACTTTCCAGTAACACTGCCAAAATACACCCCGCCGTAGCTGGCAAATTTATCTCATCCTAGGTATTTACATTCGAGAGCGAGCATTTGTTCAGATCAAAAATAATCGCGTCATTGATAATGAAAAAACATCTCCGCTCCATGCAGGCAACAACACAAAATAAGATTTTGTCATTTTAGCCTATTCCTGGTGGAACTGACACAAGAAACTAAAATACAAATATAACCCTGAAAAAGTCATATAAAACTTATATCCACAGAATAAAAAAACCGAACATGTCAGTTTTATCAATATAAAGTATCGCAAGGCGAAAAGTGATGCAAGAATACTCCTAAGTAAATGAAAGCGCACCACATGAAATTATCAACGCATGTAATTTCATCATTAGGTGCTATCGAAAATAACTCAGGAGCTACTTAAGATGAATAATGTCTTACTCATGAGACCCGATGACTCAGAATTTATGATACCTGATGACTGGTCAGGGCTAAACGCAAAAGGCATTACATACGAACAAGATAATAGAGTGACAGAGTCTTTTCTGCCTTTTAAATCTTTTTATTGTTCACCGGTGTGCACGACCGTTGAACTCATCTCACAAAATAATTGTTTTGCTATGGGTATCCGCTACCTTCTGGAAAAGAAAAGAGACTTAAGGCTAAATCACTTTAAAGCCTTCTCTCATAAATGCGAGACAAAACCTGACGTGTTAATTATGACCGGGTGCACCGTCGCTGATACTTATAGTATATTCTCACGCATTGTTGAAGAAAATATAATGAAAACGATGACACCTATCGTCATCATTACTGGGCATCACTCAGAAGATCTTTGTTCTCTGGCATCGAAACTGGGAGGAGTTAAAATAATATCACCGACAGAAAAGATTACAAAAATAGAAAACGCTATCAATGATGCTTTTAACAGCAAGCCTAAAAAAATAAGATTTTTAACAGATATACTCTCTCCTCAACAAATTGAGACCATGAAAATGGTTGCGCAGGGTAGATCCGTTAATGAGATTTCAGCCGCAATGAATATTAGCATCAAGACCGTGTATGCACATAAAGTTCGTGCTATCAATAAGCTGGGAATTAAGAAAAAAGTTTATGAAGCGCTTTTTTATAAAGCGCTAATTCAGTTCAACTGATGTAAAAATCACCCTCGCTTAATAAATAATATATTCTATGTCTTTTTTTATAAGTTAAAAAAGGCGGGATATCAAATCCCGCCATGAAATTAACTAATCATCTGCATTATTCTGCGTAGATATAAGCCTGGGTACGGATGGTGTAAGAGTCTGGCTCAACAACCTGTTCTTTCATATGGGAAACGACGCGATAGGCACCACCTGTTCCAATATTTTTCAGCATCATATAACGCTTACCGCCAATCTCTTCGGAGGCAGCTGAAGGAGGATCCTGCTCAAGCGTTGTCAGGGAAACTTTCAGTTTATGGTCCGGGTTATTGTCACCAGAAATTACTGCATCCGCTGAAGTACTGCTCTCCGCATAAATATCATCCGGGAAAGTTACAGCATAGTCGTGGCTCTGCCCATCAGATGCGCCAACAATACCTGTTGCCAAAGGCGTCCATGCAGTTAACGTACCGCTATATACCCCTTTCACTAGTTGAATGGTATTATTAACAACGATAGGCTTGGTCAAAGTAAGATTAGCTGACGCTTCAGTACCCTGGCTTACTAAAGTTCCCGCCTGAGAAGCAAAAGCTGTCCCCGCCAGCATGATTGCTAACAATGTTTTCTTCATTATATTTTCTCCATGATTTTCATTTACACTGCAAAATGCAGTTTCTTTCTTTGCATTTACGTGCTATCGCGAAAATGCTTCCACCAAATAATGGAAACATCTTCACAAAAATAAATTATGAGTTTCTTAATTTAGAAACTATAAACATGTCGCCGCTATCTGGTATAACCCTGATGCACTTTTCTTCGCAGGAAATTGGTATTTTGCGATACAGGATTGATCTTTAGAATAACCCCATTTCACATTAAACTCGCCTTCCGCACTCAAGCCAGAAACATAAGCAATACCATCTTCACCTACAATGCCGGCCATATTTTCAGTGTCTTTGCTATAACTAATCACAGCGCCGAAGGGGACGGGTTTACCCTCTTTCTGTTTTAAGGTTACTAATCCTTTATCCCCGCTCTTCACTGCCAATGTCGCAGGCACAACGGCTCCAGCTGTCGGTACAACCAATTGACTAGTTTGTGGTAAGTCGTAATTCTTACCTATCGTTTTTTCATCCAGAATAACATCGTCTCTTCGGTATGGCTGCACTGGCAGTATTGCATACCCACGAAAATCAGTACTCAGTCCCGGCCAGCCATTAACGTTAACCCCCGTTGCTCCGGGTGCCTCTATAAGGGCTAATGTCCCATCCACATTTTGACCAAATGTAAGTCCATCCCTTGTAATAAGTATCCCACCGCTTAAATTTGCACCTAGCTGTTTCATGTTTTCGCTGGAGCTGTAATGGCTACTAAACTGACCATATGATCCATTTTTGCCAACTTGCACAATGTTCATCGTGCTCTTCGGTTGTGACTGATGAGCGTTAGTTATATTTGTCGCTACATCCCACCATACACCACCACTATTCTGACCTGATAATGAAACCTGATAGTTATTACCCTGCTCTCCCGAACGACTCATCTGTGAAGACGCATAAATTTGATTTTCGTCACCCAGCGATAATGGCACTGAAATACCCACGCTTAATTTCCGATCTACTTTCCATTTATGCGATGTCAGCAAGTCGTTTTTTGCCCAGTTAATGGAGAATGTTATGCCTCTCCATACCGTACTATAACTCAGGCTGGTAGACCGCGTGTTTCCTGTGCCCCGGGAAGAATTATACCTCGTGGTATTGAAGTTCAAATTCCCGATATTACCAAGGGGCTGGGATAAGGATATCGTAGAGCCATCGTGACTATTCTTATCTCTTTTTCTGTTCCGTTCATCCTGTGCACTTACTGCTTCAGTCAGTGTGGCATAACCTGATGCATAACGGTTCGTGGTTATAGACAA
>NZ_JBQZXC010000005.1:0-64887 GCF_053555815.1 Shigella sp. SIG6
AGACAGAGTGAAAGGTCAGATTTGCGGAGTAATGCACATAATGGTTATTTAAATAAACCACATGAATCATTAATGGGTTATTCATTATTTTTGTGATTTACTCACAATGTATCAGGGAAATATAACTTACCGGGAGATGTAATATGTTTAATTTTTCAAATCGAAATTTAAAATATTGTGCCGGAGGCATCTCCGGCACATTGGGCAATTACGGCAGGTAAAACACTTCTTGCAGCTCGCTACTCACCGGGCTGTTATCTGGGTTAGCGGGCATAACATCGGTCATATATTTCCACCAACGTTGGCAAACATCAGTACTGGCTACCGCATTCCACCGTTCTTCAGATTCAATCTCTACCATGGCAAACAGCAGATTACGCGCTTTGTCGAGGTAAATGGCGTAGTTATGCACACCGTGAGATTTCAACACTGCTTCCAGTTCCGGCCAGATGGGATTATGCCGACGCTGATACTCTTCGTGGGCGTCGGGGTTTACCTGCATGACAAAGGCTTTGCGGATCATGTTTGCTCCTTACAGCGCCAGCGCACTGGCTAGTGGTGTAACGCCGAAGCGCTTGCCGAGCGCTATCAACTCTTCACGGCTGATGGTCTGTTTCATGCCGCCCATCGAATAAACCTTCACTAATACTTGTGCTGATTTTTCTGCGGTGTCGATTAAACCAAAGGCTTCATCCAGCGTCGGTCCGGAACCGAACACACCGTGGAAGGGCCACAACACCAGCGAATGTTTTTGCATCTCTTGTGCGGTCGCCTGGCCGATTTCGTCCGTGCCGGGCACCATCCACGGCAGAATGCCAACGCCATCCGGGAATACTACCAGACATTCGGTGCTGCCTTCCCACAGTTGGCGAGTAAAGACCGCGGTGTCGTTTTCCAGTACATAGGTGAGGGCGATCAGGTTGGTGGCGTGGCAGTGCATGATCACCCGATCTTTACCGTTGGTGGCTTTAATGCGCTCGCAGTGGGAGAGAAAGTGAGCCGGAAGTTCAGAAGTTGGAACGGCTTCGTTGGTTAACCCCCAGAGAATATGGTAGCCCGCGCCATCGCTGTCGACTTTTACGACGCCTAAGTTAGCTGCAGGATCGAGCTGGACGTTACGGAAGAATTTGCCGGAGCCGGTGACAATAAACGGCGTATTTGCCAGTAAAGGCATGGGTTGGCTGAGCGGAATATAGCGCGGTTGTGGGTGGAAGTTGTCGTGATAAAGCGCGATATCGGCGTCATCCAGGTGCAGCGTCAGGTTGCCGCCGTTGCGCTCGTCCCAGCCTTTCAGCCAGGCATCGGTGGTGGCTTTGATCATTCCCTGGACAAACCAGGACTGGGTAATGTTTTGCATGTTCTGTGTTCCTGTAAATTAGGTTGCCTTGTTTAGACATGGTGCGGCTTGTTCCCCTCACCCTAACCCTCTCCCCGTAGGGGCGAGGGGACTGTCCGGAGCGGTGTTCAGCTCCGTTGCCGCACGAGGCTATGTTTTTCTCCCTCGCCCTTTCAGGGAGAGGGCCGGGGTGAGGGTGACAGCCCGCATGGACATTCGACCCGTAGGCCGGATAAGGCGCTCGTGCCGCATCCGGCAGTGTTTACCCACGCTGGCTCAAAATCGCTTTCTCATAAGCCCGCACGCTCTCCAGCCATTCGCTACCTGCTGGCGTATCGTGACGTTGGCAATACATTTCCCAGACCGCCTGCCACGGCAACGATTTCTGCTCTTCCAGCAGTGCCAGACGCGCAGTGTAATCGCCCGCCGCTTCCAGCTTGCACAGCTCAGCGGTAGGTTCCAGCAACGCACGCAGCAGGGCTTTTTTCATATTGCGTGTACCAATGACCCACGCGGCAATGCGGTTGATAGAGGCATCGAAGAAGTCAAGGCCGATATGCACCCGGTCAAACAGATCGTGACGCACAATCTCACTGGCAATTGCCTGGGTTTCATCATCCAGCAGCACTACGTGATCGCTGTCCCAGCGAACCGGACGGCTGACGTGCAGCAGCAACTGCGGCACATACAGCATGGCGGCGGAAATCTTGTCGGAAATCACTTCAGTCGGGTGGAAGTGCCCGGCGTCCAGGCACAGCGCAGTCTGGCGGCTGGTGGCATACCCCATGTAAAACTCATTGGAGCCAACCGTGTAGCTCTCTGCGCCAATGCCAAACAATTTGCTCTCAACGGCGTCGATATGGTGCGCAGGGTTTAGCTTCTCGCTGATCACCTCATCCAGTGCTGCCAGCAGACGCTGACGCGGGGCGAGACGGTCAACGGTGATATCTTTCATACCATCCGGGATCCAGATGTTCATCACCGATGGTGTGCCGAGTTGCTCGCCAAAATAGGCCGAAACGCGACGGCTGGCTTTGCAGTGATCAATCCAGAACTGGCGAATGCTGTCGTCGGGATGCGAGAGCGTAAAGCCATCGGCGCTTAGCGGATGCGAAAAGCAGGAGGGGTTAAAATCCAGACCGAGCTGATTGGCTTTCGCCCATTCAACCCAGTTTTTGAAGTGCTCTGGTTTGATCTGGTCGCGCGAGACTGGCGTATCTGATTCCAGATAGATGGCATGTAAATTAAGCCGTTTCGGCCCCGGAATCAGCCGCATAGCCTGTTCCAGATCGGCACGTAGCTCACTGGCATTACGCGCTTTGCCCGGATAATTGCCTGTGGCCTGAATCCCCCCGGTCAGCGAACCTTCCGGGTTTTCAAAACCGGAAACATCATCGCCCTGCCAGCAGTGCATTGAAACGGGTAAACGATCAAGTTGGCGCAGCGCCTCCTCGACATCAATCCCCACCGCCGCGAAACGCTGTTTCGCCAGCTCCCAGGCCTGTTCCAGTTGAGTGGTCATGCGCAAAGCTCCTTTGTCTGTCGTGTAGAGTGAATCTGCGCCACATAGTGGGCAATTTCACTGTCAGGATTAGGGGTAAAGGTGGTCAGATTCGCGGTGGTGCTGACGACCTGACGGAAATCATCCACATTGTTGAGTTCATCCAGCGTCATTAACTCGATGCCGATATTGCCGAGCGTTGAGGCTTCAACAGGCCCGGCGATCACCCGAATACCGCAGGCATCGGCGCATAGCTGGTTGAGCAGCGTGTTCTGGCAGCCGCCGCCGACAATATGCAGTTGCGAGAAATCTTCACCGCGCAGCTGCGCCAGCTCATGCAACACATCGGCATACAGCAGCGCCAGACTGTCGAAAATACAGCGCGCCAGTTCAGCATCACTTCCCGGGATCGGTTGCGCCGTTTCCCGACACGCAGCCTGAATTTCGCTGCACATCTCGTCAGGATTAATAAAGCGATCGTCATTGGGATTGATGATGAAGCGGCAGGCCGGAAGTGCCTGTGTCGCGGCGATAAGCGCCGGGAGATCGTTGATTTGCCGTTCCTGAAGCACTCGCTGAGCCATAAGCCCATAATATTTTTCAGCACCCGATAGCGACCTTCCGCCCCGCCTTCATTGGTGATGTTGGCTGCCAGCGCCGTGTCATTGGTAAATGGCGTCTGGCTTTCGAAGCCCATCAATGACCAGGTGCCAGAAGAGAGATAAGCGGCGCGTGAACCGTTTAACGGCGAGGCGATAACCGCGCTGGCGGTATCATGGCTGGCAACGGCGACCACCGGAATCTCATTACCCTGCGGGCAAATCCAGTGCCCAATGACATTACCCGGATGCGTCGGGCGACCAAACCAGGCTTTGTTGGCCCCGCTCCACGCCAGTAGCGACTCGTCCCAGTCGTCGCTATTGATATTGACCAGTTGTGTGGTGGTGGCATTGGTATATTCCCAGTTCATCTTGCCGGTCAGGCGATAACTGAAGTAATCCGGCATCAGCAGAGCGTGAGCAATGTGTGGAATAAGTTCAGGTTGTTGCTCCGTCAGCGCACGCAACTGATAAAGCGTATTGAAGGGTAGAAACTGGATGCCGCTACGCTGATAAATATCGCGTTTGCCGAGTTGCTGTTGTGCCTGCGGCATCAGGCCATTGGTGCGGCTATTGCGATAAGCAACGGGCAGGCCCACACGCTGACCCTGTTGGTCGAGCAGCACAAAGTCCACGCCCCAGGTATCAATCCCAATGCTATCGATACGAATCCCTTCCTCGCACACCTTGTTTAATCCAAGGCGAATGGCACTTTCCAGGCTATCCACATCCCAGGTGACATAACCGTTTTGGCTATGCAGCCCATTGTTAAAACGATGGATTTCGCGCAGCGTCAGGCTGCGGCATTCACGCTCGTAACGCGCCAGCATCACGCGCCCACTGGATGCGCCGAGATCGACGGCGACACAATTGCGAAAGGTCATAATGTGATCCTGCTGAATTTCATTACGACCAGTCTAAAAAGCGCCTGAATTCGCGACCTTCTCGTTACTGACAGGAAAATGGGCCATTGGCAACCAGGGAAAGATGAACGTGATGATGTTCACAATTTGCTGAATTGTGGTGATGTGATGCTCACCGCATTTCCTGAAAATTCACGCTGTATCTTGAAAAATCGACGTTTTTTACGTGGTTTTCCGTCGAAAATTTAAGGTAAGAACCTGACCTCGTGATTACTATTTCGCCGTGTTGACGACATCAGGAGGCCAGTATGACCGTATTACATAGTGTGGATTTTTTTCCGTCTTGTAACGCGTCCGTGGCGATAGAACCCCGGCTCCCGCAGGCGGATTTTCCTGAACATCATCATGATTTTCATGAAATTGTGATTGTCGAACATGGCACGGGTATTCATGTGTTTAATGGGCAGCCCTATACCATCACCGGTGGCACGGTCTGTTTCGTACGCGATCATGATCGGCATCTGTATGAACATACCGATAATCTGTGTCTGACCAATGTGCTGTATCGCTCGCCGGATCGATTTCAGTTTCTCGCCGGGCTGAATCAGTTGCTGCCACAAGAGCTGGATGGGCAGTATCCGTCTCACTGGCGCGTTAACCACAGCGTATTGCAGCAGGTGCGACAGCTGGTTGCACAGATGGAACAGCAGGAAGGGGAAAATGATTTACCCTCGACCGCCAGTCGTGAGATCTTGTTTATGCAATTACTGCTCTTGCTGCGTAAAAGCAGTTTGCAGGAGAACCTGGAAAACAGCGCATCACGTCTCAACTTGCTTCTGGCCTGGCTGGAGGACCATTTTGCCGATGAGGTGAATTGGGATGCCGTGGCGGATCAATTTTCTCTTTCACTGCGTACGCTACATCGGCAGCTTAAGCAGCAAACGGGACTGACGCCTCAGCGATACCTGAACCGCCTGCGACTGATGAAAGCCCGACATCTGCTACGCCACAGCGAGGCCAGCGTCACTGACATCGCCTATCGCTGTGGATTCAGCGACAGTAACCACTTTTCGACGCTTTTTCGCCGAGAGTTTAACTGGTCACCGCGTGATATTCGCCAGGGACGGGATGGCTTTCTGCAATAACGCGAATCTTCTCAACGTATTTGTACGCCATATTGCGAATAATCAACTTCGTTCTCTGGCCGAGGTAGCCACGGTGGCGCATCAGTTAAAACTTCTCAAAGATGATTTTTTTGCCAGCGACCAGCAGGCAGTCGCTGTGGCTGACCGTTATCCGCAAGATGTCTTTGCCGAACATACACATGATTTTTGTGAGCTGGTGATTGTCTGGCGCGGTAATGGTCTGCATGTACTCAACGATCGTCCTTATCGCATTACCCGTGGCGATCTCTTTTATATTCATGCTGACGATAAACACTCCTACGCTTCCGTTAACGATCTGGTTTTGCAGAATATTATTTATTGCCCGGAGCGGCTGAAGCTGAATCTTGATTGGCAGGGAGCGATTCCGGGATTTAGCGCCAGCGCAGGGCAACCACACTGGCGCTTAGGTAGCGTGGGGATGGCGCAGGCGCGGCAGGTTATCGGTCAGCTTGAGCATGAAAGTAGTCAGCATGTGCCGTTTGCTAACGAAATGGCTGAGTTGCTGTTCGGGCAGTTGGTGATGTTGCTGAATCGCCATCGTTACACCAGTGATTCGTTGCCGCCAACATCCAGCGAAACGTTGCTGGATAAGCTGATTACCCGGCTGGCGGCTAGCCTGAAAAGTCCCTTTGCGCTGGATAAATTTTGTGATGAGGCATCGTGCAGTGAGCGCGTTTTGCGTCAGCAATTTCGCCAGCAGACTGGAATGACCATCAATCAATATCTGCGGCAGGTCAGAGTGTGTCATGCGCAATATCTTCTCCAGCATAGCCGCCTGTTAATCAGTGATATTTCGACCGAATGTGGCTTTGAAGATAGTAACTATTTTTCGGTGGTGTTTACCCGGGAAACCGGGATGACGCCCAGCCAGTGGCGTCATCTCAATTCGCAGAAAGATTAATTCGCCATGCCGATGCCGACGATGTTAGCGGCGACAATAATCACCACACAACCGAGGCTCAACACCGTTACCGGACGGCGTCCTGTATTGTTCCACTCTTTCAGCACCAGCCCGACGATACCGCCGCACAATACATAGAAACTCATATGCAGCATCCAACTGATGTAGTCATACTGCGCCGGAATGCGGGCGTGGCCCTAGGCATAGAAAAAGAATTGCAGATACCACATCAACCCGCCCAGTGCCGAGAGTAACACATTGTGAATGATCAGCGGTTTTGCCAGCGAGAAGTCGGCTTTTAGCGACAAATCCTTCACTTTTGCCAGACGAATAAAACAGAAACCGAGGTTAATGATCGCGCCGCCGCCCATGATGACAACATAGCTTGGCAGAGCGACATACAGTGGATCGACGCCAAGTGCGGCAGCGGCTTCATGCATCGGTTTTGCGGCGTTCATCGCAAAGGACATCCCGGCAGAGAAAATGCCGCACATCACCGCCAGCACCAGCCCTTTTTTCAGATTGAACTCTTCGGCTTTAATGCCCATCTTGCGCTCTTTCAACTGCCCGGCTCGAGTTACAATCCCTACGCCAATCAGCGCCACCAGAACGCCGAGTAACGTCATGCGTCCGCCTTCGGTGTTAATCAGCACATCGAAATTGCCGTTGATAATTGGCGTCATCAGCGTACCGACAATCAACGTAATGCCAATGGCGATGCCAATTCCCATCGACATGCCGAGATAACGCATGGTCAGGCCATAGTTGATATTACCGATCCCCCACATAGCGCCGAACAGAAAAACAGGCAGCAGCGTAGAGAGACTAAACGAGCTGTAATACGCCCAGAAATCCGGTAGTAACAGGGCGCTGATGGCCCACGGCAGAATAATCCACGAAACAATCCCACCGACTGACCACATGGTTTCCCATGACCATTTTTTTACTTTTTTGAACGGAGCGTAAAAACAGGCTGCACTGGCCGCGCCGATCAAATGCCAAAATATCCCCATCGTAATCGCGTTACTCATCTTCTTATCCTCATCATTTTTCGTCGCTTCACATCTCCGACGAGATGAGTGTAAAAATCGTGCTGTCGATTAACCTTTCGCCTGTTGCCGCCGTTGTCGATTTACTGGCAATCACGGCATTAAGTGGGTGATTTGCTTCACATCTCGGGCATTTTCCTGCAAAACCATACCCTTACGAAAAGTACGGCATTGATAATCATTTTCAATATCATTTAATTAACTATAATGAACCAACTGCTTACGCGGCATTAACAATCGGCCGCCCGACAATACTGGAGATGAATATGAGCTATACCCTGCCATCCCTGCCGTATGCTTACGATGCCCTGGAACCGCACTTCGATAAGCAGACCATGGAAATCCACCACACCAAACACCATCAGACCTACGTAAACAACGCCAACGCGGCGCTGGAAAGCCTGCCAGAATTTGCCAACCTGCCGGTTGAAGAGCTGATCACCAAACTGGACCAGCTGCCAGCAGACAAGAAAACCGTACTGCGCAACAACGCTGGCGGTCACGCTAACCACAGCCTGTTCTGGAAAGGTCTGAAAAAAGGCACCACCCTGCAGGGTGACCTGAAAGCGGCTATCGAACGTGACTTCGGCTCCGTTGATAACTTCAAAGCAGAATTTGAAAAAGCGGCAGCTTCCCGCTTTGGTTCCGGCTGGGCATGGCTGGTGCTGAAAGGCGATAAACTGGCGGTGGTTTCTACTGCTAACCAGGATTCTCCGCTGATGGGTGAAGCTATTTCTGGCGCTTCCGGCTTCCCGATTCTGGGCCTGGATGTGTGGGAACATGCTTACTACCTGAAATTCCAGAACCGCCGTCCGGACTACATCAAAGAGTTCTGGAACGTGGTGAACTGGGACGAAGCAGCGGCACGTTTTGCGGCGAAAAAATAATCATTTGCCGCCTGCTGCAATGAGGCGTATAGGCCGCATATCAGCTTAAAAAATGAACCATCGCCAACGGCGGTGGTTTTTTTGTGATCAATTCCAAAATAAAAACAATAATCCTATAAAAATAAAACAGCATTTCAATTGATGTGGTTTTGATCACTTTTATTGATTAAATGAATGTCTATCTTCGTTTCCATCAACACTGATGCTCCATTGAGGAATTACGCATCAGCCCTTAAAAATATGCCGACAGGTGATGGAAATGCAGATAAAACGCTCGATTGAGAAAATCCCGGGGGGGATGATGCTCGTCCCGCTATTCCTTGGCGCACTGTGCCACACCTTCTCGCCGGGGGCGGGGAAATATTTTGGATCATTCACCAACGGGATGATTACCGGTACGGTGCCCATTCTGGCGGTGTGGTTTTTTTGCATGGGGGCGTCAATAAAATTAAGCGCGACGGGAACGGTACTGCGTAAATCCGGTACGCTGGTGGTAACTAAAATTGCCGTCGCGTGGGTGGTTGCGGCAATTGCCTCGCGCATTATTCCGGAACATGGTGTTGAAGTTGGATTCTTTGCCGGACTTTCAACGCTGGCGCTGGTGGCGGCGATGGATATGACCAACGGCGGACTTTACGCTTCCATCATGCAGCAGTACGGTACGAAAGAAGAAGCTGGGGCATTTGTGTTGATGTCGTTGGAGTCCGGGCCGCTCATGACGATGATTATTCTGGGCACTGCCGGGATTGCCTCGTTTGAACCGCATGTTTTCGTCGGCGCAGTATTACCGTTCCTGGTGGGCTTTGCCCTGGGGAATCTTGACCCTGAATTACGAGAATTTTTCAGCAAAGCGGTGCAAACGCTGATTCCATTCTTTGCCTTCGCGCTGGGCAATACCATTGATTTGACTGTGATTGCCCAGACTGGTTTGCTGGGGATCCTGTTGGGTGTGGCAGTAATTATCGTGACCGGTATTCCGTTGATTATCGCCGATAAATTGATTGGCGGTGGCGATGGCACTGCCGGAATTGCCGCTTCCAGTTCCGCAGGGGCCGCGGTAGCGACACCTGTGCTGATTGCAGAAATGGTGCCTGCGTTTAAACCGATGGCTCCGGCAGCAACTTCGCTGGTAGCGACGGCGGTCATTGTGACTTCGATTCTGGTGCCAATTCTTACCTCTATCTGGTCACGTAAAGTCAAAGCCAGAGCAGCGAAAATCGAAATTTTAGGTACGGTGAAATAAACCTGCTTCCTTAATCCCCACAGCCGGATGAACTAACGTTCGTCCGGTTTGCTATTGAGTTCCTGCCTGGATACTTACCGCGAAAACAGCACGGCTGACATAAAATAAATATGGTCTAATGGGGAAATTTCTCGTGGAGAGGGAACAGATGCGATATCCGGTTGATGTATACACAGGCAAGATTCAGGCTTATCCCGAAGGCAAACCCAGCGCAATTGCCAAAATCCAGGTTGATGGTGAGTTGATGCTGACGGAGCTGGGGCTGGAAGGTGACGAGCAGGCGGAGAAAAAGGTTCACGGCGGGCCAGACAGAGCGCTGTGTCATTATCCTCGTGAGCACTATCTCTACTGGGTGCGGGAATTTCCGGAACAGGCGGAGTTGTTTGTTGCGCCTGCGTTTGGCGAAAATCTCTCAACCGACGGTCTCACGGAAAGTAATGTTCATATGGGCGATATTTTCCGCTGGGGAGAGGCATTAATTCAGGTCAGCCAGCCGCGCTCGCCTTGCTATAAACTCAATTACCATTTTGATATCAGCGATATAGCGCAGTTGATGCAAAACACAGGTAAGGTGGGGTGGTTGTATAGCGTGATAGCGCCAGGGAAAGTGTCTGCGGACGCGCCGCTGGAGTTGGTTTCCCGTGTCAGCGATGTGACCGTGCAGGAGGCTGCCGCCATCGCATGGCATATGCCGTTTGATGACGATCAGTATCACCGTTTACTCTCCGCCGCCGGGTTATCGAAAAGCTGGACGTGGACGATGCAAAAGCGCCGACTGAGCGGCAAGATCGAAGATTTTTCCCGCCGGTTGTGGGGAAAATAACCCCCGGAGTGTAGGCCTGATAAGACGCTATCAGCGTCGCATCAGGCATCCTGCTCAAATGCCGGATGCGGCGTAAACGCCTTATCCTGCCTACAAATGCGGAGTTTAACTCCGCTTATACAGCGGCAACCAAATCACCAGCCGTAAACCGCCCAGCGGGCTGTCTTCTGCCTTCACCCAGCCACGATGCTGCTGAATGGCGGTTTCAACAATCGCCAGCCCCAATCCTGTACCGCCAGATTCACGATCGCGTGCTTCATCGGTCCGATAGAACGGACGGAAAATCTGTTCGCGATCTTCCGGGCTAACGCCAGGACCATCGTCGTCCACCGTAATGGTGATACCGTCTTTATCTACCGCAAAGCCCACTTCAATCTTCGTATGGGAATAACGCAGAGCATTACGAACAATGTTTTCCAGCGCACTTTCCAGGGCGTTCGGATTGCCGTACAGCGGCCACGGCCCAGGCGGGAAGTTAACTGTCAACGACTTGCCCATTTGCTCGGCTTCGAACGCCGCGTTATCCAGCACTTCACTCCACAACTGGTTGGCTTTGATGGTTTCGCTAACCAGCGCGTTTTTTTGCTGATTACGTGACATCACCAACAGATCGTTGATCATGCTGTCCAGACGTTGCGCTTCGGTTTCAATACGCTCGAGTTCCTTGCTTTCACCGCTACGACGGCGCAGTAACGCCGTACCCAGTTGCAGACGCGTCAGCGGGGTGCGCAGCTCGTGAGAGATATCAGAAAGCAGACGCTGCTGAGAGGTCATCATGCGCTCCAGCGCGGTGACCATCTGGTTAAAACTGGCACCTGCGGCAAGGAATTCCTGTGGCCCCGCTTCCAGTTCCGGGTGCTGGCGTAAGTTTCCCTGGGCAACTTCATCGGCAGCGTTTTTCAGCTTACGCGCCGGTTTTGCCAGACTCCAGGCCAACCACAACAGCAGCGGCGTACTGACCAACATGGTGACAATCAGCAGTAATAGCGGGCGGTCAAACAGTAAGTTAATGAAATCGGATTGAGAACTGCTGGCCGGACGAATCAGATAAAGTTGGTAATTATCTTCGCCATCACGCACGGAGAACGGACCGACCAGTTCCACGCGGCCATACTTTTTCTTCTGCGGATGATCGGCGTTATCGGCCTGACCAATAAAGTTACGAATGATCTGCATTTCGCTGCGTTCAGCGCCGATCACGCGGCCTTCGGTGGTCACCAATAACAAACGCTGTCCTGGCGGTGCCCACTTATCAATCGCCCGGAACAGACGCCGCCACCACATTAAATCGTTGGGCGGATCGTTCGCCAGCTCCGCTTCGACATGCTGCTCAATCATCAGCCCCTGACGCTGTTCGCTATCCAGAAGCTCGGTCATCTGGCGTGAATCGAGCTTGGGTAACATCAAAACCAACATCAACACCAGCGCCAGCGTCAGCCAGAAGATGGCGAAGATGCGCGCGGTTAAGCTGCCTATCATGAAGCAGAAACCATCAGATAGCCGCGACCACGCAAGGTTTTAAACCACGGGTGACCATCTTTACGATCCGGCAGTTTACGACGCAGGTTGGAAATGTGCATATCAATAGCGCGGTCGAAAGGCGTCAGGCGTTTGCCCAACACTTCCTGGCTTAAATGTTCACGGGAAACCACCTGACCCAGATGCTGTGCCAGCAAATAGAGCAGGGTAAACTCAGTACCGGTTAACTCCAGCGTTTGCCCGTCGAAGCTGGCTTCCTGACGGCCTGGATTCAGCACTAAGGCATCAACTTCCAGTGTCGGTGAACCGTTGTCGTTGTTTTGCTGTTGCTCGCTCCAGTGCGAACGGCGCAGGATCGCGCGAATACGTGCCACCAGCTCACGATCATTAAACGGTTTCGGGAGATAGTCATCTGCGCCCAGCTCAAGGCCGAGAACGCGATCAAGTTCACTGCCGCGCGCCGTCAACATAATGACAGGCGTCTGGTGTGTCTGGCGAAGTGCTTTTAATGTGTCGATACCATTTTTCTTCGGCATCATTACGTCAAGCAAAAGTAAATCAATGCTGTCGTCCAGAAGATCAAGCGCCTGTTCCCCATCGTGGGCAACAATCACGTTGAAGCCTTCCATCTCGAGCAGCTCCTTTAATAGGGAAGTCAGCTCTCGGTCATCATCAACTAACAGGATTTTATTCATTGTTTAAATACCTCCGAGGCAGAAATTACGTCATCAGACGTCGCTAATCCATGACTTTACGTTGTTTTACACCCCCTGACGCATGTTTGCAGCCTGAATCGTAAACTCTCTATCGTTGAATCGCGACAGAAAGATTTTGGGAGCAAATGATGCGCATAGTTACCGCTGCCGTCATGGCCTCAACGCTGGCAGTCAGTTCATTAAGCCACGCTGCTGAAGTCGGTTCTGGCGATAACTGGCATCCGGGTGAAGAACTTACGCAGCGCAGTACGCAGAGCCATATGTTCGACGGCATAAGTTTAACCGAACATCAGCGTCAGCAGATGCGAGATCTTATGCAACAGGCCCGGCACGAACAGCCTCCTGTTAATGTTAGCGAACTGGAGACAATGCATCGCCTTGTCACCGCAGAAAATTTTGATGAAAACGCTGTGCGCGCACAGGCAGAAAAAATGGCGAATGAGCAAATTGCTCGTCAGGTTGAGATGGCAAAAGTCCGCAACCAAATGTATCGCCTGTTAACGCCGGAGCAGCAAGCGGTTTTAAACGAGAAACATCAACAACGAATGGAGCAGTTGCGTGACGTGACGCAATGGCAAAAAAGTTCATCGTTGAAGCTATTGAGTAGTAGCAACTCACGTTCCCAGTAGTAAACCCTGTTTTCCTTGCCATAGACACCATCCCTGTCTTCCCCCACATGATGTGGGGTTTTTTTTATCCTCAATTTGCCTGCTGCTTAATGCATTGCAGATGATTTGCTTCCGTTATACTAGCGTCAGTTGATAGCGGGAGTATTTATGAATCAATCTTATGGACGGCTGGTCAGTCGGGCGGCGATTGCTGCGACGGCGATGGCTTCGTTGCTATTGCTGATTAAAATTTTTGCATGGTGGTATACCGGGTCGGTGAGTATTCTCGCCGCGCTGGTGGATTCGCTGGTGGATATCGGCGCGTCGTTGACGAATTTACTGGTGGTGCGATATTCCCTGCAACCTGCCGACGATAATCACTCGTTTGGTCACGGTAAAGCTGAGTCCCTCGCGGCGCTGGCGCAAAGTATGTTTATCTCCGGTTCGGCACTATTCCTGTTTTTGACGGGTATTCAACATCTGGTATCTCCAACACCGATGACAGATCCAGGCGTCGGGGTTATCGTGACAATTGTGGCGCTAATTTGTACGATTATCCTTGTCTCGTTTCAGCGGTGGGTGGTGCGCCGGACGCAAAGCCAGGCGGTGCGGGCTGATATGCTACATTACCAGTCTGATGTTATGATGAACGGCGCAATTCTGCTGGCGCTGGGGGTGTCTTGGTACGGCTGGCATCGCGCCGATGCTCTGTTTGCATTGGGAATCGGCATCTATATTTTATATAGCGCGTTACGCATGGGATATGAGGCGGTACAGTCATTACTGGATCGCGCATTGCCTGATGAAGAACGGCAAGAAATTATTGATATCGTGACTTCCTGGCCGGGTGTTAGCGGCGCTCACGATCTTCGCACGCGGCAGTCAGGGCCGACCCGCTTTATTCAGATTCATTTGGAAATGGAAGACTCTCTGCCTTTGGTTCAGGCACATATGGTGGCGGATCAGGTAGAGCAGGCTATTTTACGGCGTTTTCCGGGCTCGGATGTGATTATCCATCAGGACCCCTGTTCCGTCGTACCCAGGGAGGGTAAACGGTCTATGCTTTCATAATCAGTATAAAAGAGAGCCAGACCCGCATTTTGTGTATAAAATACCGCCATTTGGCCTGACCTGAATCAATTCAGCAGGAAGTGATTGTTATACTATTTGCACATTCGTTGGATCACTTCGATGTGCAAGAAGACTTCCGGCAACAGATTTCATTTTGCATTCCAAAGTTCAGAGGTAGTCATGATTAAGAAAATAGGTGTGTTGACAAGCGGCGGTGATGCGCCAGGCATGAACGCCGCAATTCGCGGGGTTGTTCGTTCTGCGCTGACAGAAGGTCTGGAAGTAATGGGTATTTATGACGGCTATCTGGGTCTGTATGAAGATCGTATGGTACAGCTAGACCGTTACAGCGTGTCTGACATGATCAACCGTGGCGGTACGTTCCTCGGTTCTGCGCGTTTCCCGGAATTCCGCGACGAGAACATCCGCGCCGTGGCTATCGAAAACCTGAAAAAACGTGGTATCGACGCGCTGGTGGTTATCGGCGGTGACGGTTCCTACATGGGTGCAATGCGTCTGACCGAAATGGGCTTCCCGTGCATCGGTCTGCCGGGCACTATCGACAACGACATCAAAGGCACTGACTACACTATCGGTTTCTTCACTGCGCTGAGCACCGTTGTAGAAGCGATCGACCGTCTGCGTGACACCTCTTCTTCTCACCAGCGTATTTCCGTGGTGGAAGTGATGGGCCGTTATTGTGGCGATCTGACCCTGGCTGCGGCCATTGCCGGTGGCTGTGAATTCGTTGTAGTTCCGGAAGTTGAATTCAGCCGTGAAGACCTGGTAAACGAAATCAAAGCGGGTATCGCGAAAGGTAAAAAACACGCGATCGTGGCGATTACCGAACATATGTGTGATGTTGACGAACTGGCGCATTTCATCGAGAAAGAAACCGGTCGTGAAACCCGCGCAACTGTGCTGGGCCACATCCAGCGCGGTGGTTCTCCGGTGCCTTACGACCGTATTCTGGCTTCCCGTATGGGCGCTTACGCTATCGATCTGCTGCTGGCAGGTTACGGCGGTCGTTGTGTAGGTATCCAGAACGAACAGCTGGTTCACCACGACATCATCGACGCTATCGAAAACATGAAGCGTCCGTTCAAAGGTGACTGGCTGGACTGCGCGAAAAAACTGTATTAATGATTTCGGAAAAAGGCAGATTCCTTTAGCCTGAAACCGATGACAGAAGCAAAAATGCCTGATGCGCTTCGCTTATCAGGCCTACATGAATTCTACAATTTATTGAATTTGCAAACTTTTGTAGGCCGGATAAGGCGTTCGCGCCGCATCCGGCATGGACAAAGCGCACTTTGTCAGCAATATGAGGCGGATTTCTTCCGCCTTTTTAATCCCTCAACATATACCCGCAAGTTATAGCCAATCTTTTTTTATTCTTTAATGTTTGGTTAACCTTCTGGCACGCTTTGCTCATCACAACACAACATAAGAGAGTCGGGCGATGAACAAGTGGGGCGTAGGGTTAACATTTTTGCTGGCGGCAATCAGCGTTATGGCAAAGGATATTCAGCTTCTTAACGTTTCATATGATCCAACGCGCGAATTGTACGAACAGTACAACAAGGCATTCAGCGCCCACTGGAAACAGCAAACTGGTGATAACGTGGTGATTCGTCAGTCACACGGTGGTTCAGGTAAACAAGCGACGTCGGTAATCAACGGTATTGAAGCTGATGTTGTCACGCTGGCTCTGGCCTATGACGTGGACGCGATTGCGGAACGCGGGCGGATTGATAAAGAGTGGATCAAACGTCTGCCGGATAACTCCGCACCGTACACTTCCACCATTGTTTTCCTGGTGCGTAAGGGCAATCCGAAGCAGATCCATGACTGGAACGATCTGATTAAACCGGGTGTTTCGGTGATCACGCCTAATCCGAAAAGCTCTGGTGGCGCACGCTGGAACTACCTGGCTGCCTGGGGCTACGCGCTGCATCACAACAACAACGATCAGGCAAAAGCACAGGATTTTGTTCGGGCACTGTATAAAAACGTCGAAGTTCTGGATTCTGGCGCGCGCGGCTCCACTAACACCTTTGTCGAGCGCGGGATTGGCGATGTACTGATCGCCTGGGAAAACGAAGCTCTGCTGGCAGCGAATGAACTGGGGAAAGATAAATTCGAAATCGTCACGCCGAGTGAGTCTATCCTCGCAGAGCCAACGGTGTCGGTGGTCGATAAAGTGGTCGAGAAAAAAGGCACCAAAGAGGTGGCGGAAGCCTACCTGAAATATCTCTACTCGCCAGAAGGTCAGGAAATTGCCGCGAAAAACTACTACCGTCCGCGCGACGCTGAAGTAGCGAAAAAGTACGAAAATGCGTTTCCAAAGCTGAAGTTATTCACCATTGATGAAGAGTTCGGCGGCTGGACGAAAGCGCAAAAAGAGCATTTTGCTAACGGCGGTACGTTCGATCAGATCAGCAAACGCTGATTTCCCTAGGATAATTATCAAACCCGGTGGTTTCTCGCGACCGGGTTTTTTATTTGTCACGATTTTGCGTTACCCTTGCATCTCTTTGAGGTACAGGGAAAAAAAGATGAAAAAAGCGGGTCTTCTTTTTTTGGTGATGATAGTTATCGCCGTTGTGGCTGCCGGTATTGGTTACTGGAAATTAACCGGTGAAGAGTCGGATACATTACGTAAGATTGTCCTTGAGGAATGTTTGCCCAATCAGCAGCAAAATCAAAATCCTTCGCCATGTGCGGAAGTCAAACCCAATGCCGGATACGTGGTTTTAAAAGATCTTAATGGTCCACTGCAATATCTGTTGATGCCAACGTATCGTATTAACGGTACTGAAAGTCCTTTGTTGACCGATCCTTCAACGCCGAACTTCTTTTGGTTGGCCTGGCAGGCGCGTGATTTTATGAGCAAAAAATACGGCCAGCCGGTTCCCGATCGCGCGGTTTCTTTGGCGATCAACTCCCGCACCGGGCGTACGCAAAACCATTTTCATATTCATATCTCTTGTATTCGTCCTGATGTGCGCGAACAACTGGATAAAAATCTGGCGAACATCAGCAGCCGCTGGTTGCCACTGCCAGGTGGTTTGCGCGGGCATGAATACCTGGCGCGTCGGGTAACGGAAAGCGAACTGGTACAACGCAGCCCATTTATGATGCTTGCAGAAGAAGTGCCTGAGGCGCGGGAACATATGGGAAGCTACGGGCTGGCGATGGTACGGCAGAGTGATAATTCGTTTGTGTTGCTGGCGACACAACGAAATCTACTGACGCTGAACCGTGCTTCAGCCGAGGAAATCCAGGATCATGAGTGTGAGATTTTGCGTTAAGGCGAGGAGTTAAGGAAAGTAAGTGCCGGATATGAAATCCGGCACCTGTCAGACTTAAGCCTGTTTAGCCGCTTCTGCAGCTTTAACGATCACTGCGAAAGCGTCAGCTTTCAGAGAAGCACCGCCAACCAGCGCGCCGTCGATGTCTGGCTGAGCAAACAGTTCTGCAGCGTTAGACGCGTTTACAGAGCCGCCGTACTGAATGATCACTTGTTCAGCGATGTTAGCGTCAACTTTAGCGATGTGGTCACGGATGAATTTGTGAACAGCCTGTGCCTGAGCCGGAGTTGCAGATTTGCCAGTACCGATTGCCCATACAGGTTCGTAAGCGATAACCGCACCTTCGAATGCCGCAGCACCCTGAGTTTTCAGTACCGCGTCGATCTGACGTGCGCAAACTTCTTCAGTTTTTCCCGCTTCGTTTTCAGCTTCGGTTTCACCGATGCACAGAACCGGAGTCAGACCCTGCTCTTTCAGCACCGCGAATTTTTTCGCAATCAGTTCGTCAGACTCTTTGTGGTAAGTACGACGTTCAGAGTGGCCGATGATGATGTACTGAGCGCCGATGTCTTTCAGCATAGCGGCAGAAGTTTCACCGGTGAATGCGCCGGACAGGTTCAGGTCCACGTTTTGCGCACCCAGCATGATGTGGCTGCCTTCAGCTTCGCGCTTCGCCATATCGATGTACATTTCCGGTGGTGCGATTGCAACCGCACAGCCAGCAACACCTGCCAGCTCTTTACGCAGGTTAGAAACCAGCTCGTGAACCATGTGGCGGCTGCCGTTCAGTTTCCAGTTACCCATCACTAAAGGATGTCGCATTTTAATTCTCCACGCTTATAAGCGAATAAAGGAAGATGGCCGCCCCGCAGGGCAGCAGGTCTGTGAAACAGTATAGAGATTCATCGGCACAAAGGCTTTGCTTTTTGTCATTTATTCAAACCTTCAAGCGATTCAGATAGCGCCAGCTTAATCGGTTCAACAGCGAAGGTCAGCCCCTTTTCGCCGTTGTCCGCGACAACATAACGCAGTGCACCTTCTGTCTCGGTGTAATAACGTTTGTTTTTCCCCGCCGTTAGTAGCGACTGCAGTTTTTTCTGGCTTTGTGTTTTGGTCATTAATGGGGTGAGTGTGCGGATCACTGCTGCCATGTATTCCTGAGCTTTCGCTTTCGCTGCTTTTTGCTCTGGCCCCTGGATGGGTAGCCAGGTCATTTGAATGCTTTTGATTTTTAAGGTACCGCGCTCCAGCGCTGTAGAAGCATACAAGTTCTCGTTAATTTTACTTGCAGCACGAGTGAGATTGGCTTTGTCGGGACTGCTGTCGATGGCACGAAATTCGTTCAGTGGCAGGCTGGGATTCTGGCTGTTAAAGTCTTCTCGAAACTGGCTGATGGAGAGATCGAAAGTAGGGGCTCCAGCCAGCAGATAAGGCGCGGTCGTTGCCGTATCTGGTGTTTGTGCATGCGCCGTTGTTGTAACGGTTAATGCAGAACATAAGAGAAAAAACAGCGTACACCCTGGCTTCATTGACAGTACCTTTTGTTATGACTGGCTCCGATTAAAACGATATCTGTCGCCCTTGTCAAAAGGGTAGAATCCTGGAAAAGACAACCATCAAGGAACTTACATGACCATACAGCAATGGTTATTCTCATTTAAAGGGCGTATTGGACGCCGTGATTTCTGGATTTGGATAGGCCTGTGGTTCGCAGGCATGCTGGTGCTTTTCTCACTGGCGGGTAAGAATCTACTCGATATTCAGACCGCGGCGTTTTGCCTTGTGTGCTTGCTCTGGCCAACAGCGGCAGTAACTGTTAAGCGCTTGCATGATCGCGGGCGTTCCGGCGCATGGGCATTTCTGATGATTGTGGCGTGGATGCTGCTGGCGGGTAACTGGGCGATTTTACCGGGTGTCTGGCAATGGGCGGTGGGGCGTTTTGTCCCGACGTTGATTCTGGTGATGATGCTTATCGATCTTGGTGCGTTTGTTGGCACACAAGGCGAAAATAAATATGGTAAAGATACTCAGGATGTGAAGTATAAAGCCGACAATAAATCAAGTAATTAACCTTTAATATATCTCTTACTGCTATTTTTTTCCGGGATTGTTATTTCCACGATGCAAATGACAATACCCGGAAAATCCTTCTGAACTCTTCACCTTAAGCAATATCAAAAAAAATGGTAATCCATAAGATCATTACTTGTTTGTTCTTCCCTTAACGGCGCATTATTCTTAAGTCGTAATCGACAGAGAGGCGAATATACAGAGGTGCCCTATGAAAGATGTCGTAGATAAATGCAGTACTAAAGGATGTGCGATTGATATCGGTACGGTGATTGATAACGACAACTGTACCAGTAAGTTTTCGCGCTTTTTTGCCACCCGCGAAGAAGCAGAGTCTTTTATGACCAAACTGAAAGAGCTTGCCGCCGCTGCATCCTCTGCAGATGAAGGGGCCAGCGTGGCCTATAAGATTAAGGATCTGGAGGGGCAAGTTGAGCTTGATGCGGCCTTCACTTTCTCATGCCAGGCCGAGATGATTATTTTTGAGTTATCACTGCGTTCGTTAGCTTGATGGAGTTGCTTTAGAAGGAGTTAAACATGGCTTATAAACACATTGGCGTGGCAATTTCCGGGAATGAAGAAGATGCCTTACTGGTGAATAAAGCCCTGGAGCTCGCCAGATATAATGACGCTCACCTGACGTTAATTCATATTGATGATGGCTTAAGCGAGTTGTATCCGGGTATCTACTTCCCTGCAACAGAAGATATTCTTCAATTGTTGAAGAATAAGTCGGATAACAAGCTGTATAAACTGACGAAAAATATTCAATGGCCGAAGACAAAACTGCGTATTGAACGCGGAGAAATGCCGGAAACACTGCTGGAAATTATGCAAAAAGAGCAGTGCGACCTCCTTGTCTGTGGTCATCATCACTCATTTATCAACCGTTTGATGCCGGCATATCGCGGGATGATCAATAAGATGAGTGCGGATTTGCTCATCGTGCCGTTTATCGATAAGTAACCGCTTACCAGTAATGCTCCGCTGTCATATGGCCCGGTCGGCGACGTAAATGTTTCGTCATCTGCCGGGTCTCTTTCAGCAACTGTTGTGTATCGCGCACCATCTGTGGATTGCCGCACAGCATCACATGGCTGGTTTCTTTATTCATCGGCAGGCCAATCACGCTTTCCAGTTCCCCACTTTCAATTAATGCCGGTATCCGTCCGGTGAGCGACCCCGCTGCCGTTTCCCGACTGACCACCGTCTGAATGCGCAGTTTGCCTTCGTAGCGTTTTTCCAGTTCTTGCATCAGTGGCAAATAGCTTAAGTCGGCGGCATAACGTGCGGCGTGAACCAGGACCAGATTTTTGAAGCGATCTAAATCTTTGCCTAGTTGCAGAATCGATAAATAAGGGCCAATCGCTGTACCGGTTGCCAGCATCCATAGCGTTTCGCAGTCCGGTACTTCGTCCAGAACAAAGAAGCCAGCTGCTTCGCTAACCACCTGCACTTCATCGCCCGGTTTCAGTGCCGCCAATCGTGGGCTTAATTTGCCATCGGGGACGGTGACCAGGTAAAACTCCAGATCGGGATTATCGGGCGAGTTAACATAGGAGTAGGCGCGCTGGACGCGTTCGCCGTCGATTTCAAGGCCAAGCTTGGTAAATTGCCCGGCGGTAAACGGAAGCACGGGGGCGTGAACGGTGAGACTAAACAGGGCGTCGGTCCAGTTCTGCACTTTAGTGACTTTGCCTGTTACCCAATCAGCCATGTTTTTCTCCTGTTTTGATTGACTTGCCTTATCTTCGTTCTCCGAACAAAAAAATTCCAGTCCCGAAGGACTGGAAGGCTCAATCGATCAAATCACTCAGAGAATGTGCACCTGCATTTCCGGGTCTTTGCGATCCAGATAGTGGATGGACTGAATGCGGCGAATGGTGCGTGACTTGCCGCGGATCAGCAGCGTTTCGGTAGTCGCGATATTGCCTTTGCGGCTAATACCTTCCAGCAGATCGCCTTTGGTAATACCGGTGGCAGAGAAGATGACGTTATCGCTGCGCGCCATATCGCCCAGACGCAATACTTTACCGGCTTCGATGCCCATCGCTTTGCAGCGTGCCAGCTCCTGCTCGCCAATGCGACGATTCTCTTCGTTGTCGCCTTTGACGTCATGACGCGCCAGCAGACGACCGTTCATGTCGCCATCTAATGCGCGGATCACCGCCGCAGAAACCACGCCTTCCGGCGCGCCACCAATACCGTACAGCACGTCAACTTCGCTGTCTGGCATACAGGTGAGAATTGAGGCCGCAACGTCGCCGTCCGGAATAGCAAATACGCGTACGCCGAGTTGCTGCATTTCAGCGATAACGGCATCGTGGCGTGGTTTAGCCAGAATCGTTACCGTCAGTTCGCTCAACGGTTTGCCGAGCGCCGCCGCTACATTGCGCAGGTTATCCGCCAGCGGCAGGTTCAGATCAATGGTGCCTTTGGCTCCCGGCCCGACAATCAGCTTCTCCATATACATATCCGGCGCATTGAGGAAGCAGCCTTTATCGCCTACTGCCAGCACCGCCAGCGCGTTAGCCTGGCCCATCGCCGTCATGCGCGTGCCTTCAATCGGATCAACAGCAATATCTACCGCGTCGCCGCGACCAGTACCGACTTTTTCACCAATGTAGAGCATCGGTGCTTCGTCGATTTCACCTTCACCAATGACGATGGTGCCGTCAATGTTGACCTGGTTGAGCATAATACGCATGGCGTTTACCGCCGCGCCGTCCGCGGTGTTTTTATCGCCGCGTCCTAACCATTTGTAGCCAGCCAGCGCCGCAGATTCGGTGACGCGGGAAAATTCGATGGCAAGTTCTCGTCTCATAGCAAACTCTAAGCAGTAAGGAATGGCGCGAAGTGTAGCACAGGGGAAGGGTGGGATTATTGATGTGTGCGGGGTTGCCCCCGCACGGTTTCAGAGTCTGCGTGATGCCGGATGCGGCGTGAACGCCTTATCCCGCCTACACAAAATGGCATTGGCTCGTAGGCCTGATAAGACGCGTAAGCGTCGCATCAGGCGATCAGCATCAGGCAATCGATTCAGGTGCCTGACATTACTCGTCGTGTTCTTCCCACGCCATCGCGCGTTTGACAGCTTTTTTCCAGCCTGCGTAACGGTAATTACGCTCAGTGGTTTCGATGCCTGGACGGAACTCGCGCTCAATCACCGCTTTCTCTTGCAGCTCGTCGAGGTTCTACCAGAAGCCAACCGCCAGGCCTGCGAGATAGGCCGCACCCAATGCGGTGACTTCGCGCACTTCCGGGCGCTCAACGCGGGTGCCGAGAATATCGGACTGGAACTGCATCAGGAAATTGTTTGCTACTGCGCCACCATCCACGCGCAGGGCGTGCAGACGGATACCAGAGTCGGCCTGCATCGCTTCCAGCACGTCACGCGTCTGATAAGCAATAGACTCCAGCGTCGCGCGTATAATGTGGTTAGCGTTCACCCCACGAGTCAGACCGAAAATCGCCCCGCGCGCATACGGGTCCCAGTACGGCGCACCCAGCCCGGTAAATGCCGGAACCACATACACACCATTGGTGTTTTGCACTTTGGTGGCGAAATATTCGGAATCGTAGGCGTCGTTAATCAACTTCATCTCATCGCGCAGCCACTGAATGGATGCGCCTGCCATAAACACCGCACCTTCCAACGCATAGTTCACTTCGCCAGTCGGGCCGCAGGCGATGGTGGTCAGCAGGCCGTTTTCTGATTTCACCGCTTTCTCGCCAGTGTTCATCAGCATAAAGCAGCCAGTGCCATAGGTGTTCTTCGCCATCCCTTCTTTCACGCACAACTGACCAAACAGCGCGGCCTGCTGGTCACCGGCGATCCCGGAGATTGGAATACGCGTGCCGCCTTTGCCGCCAATGTTAGTCTGACCGTATACTTCGGAAGAACGACGCACTTCTGGCAGCATCTCGCGCGGAATATCCAGCACTTCCAGCATTTTGTCGTCCCAGTCCAGGGTATGGATGTTGAACAACATGGTACGAGAGGCGTTGGTGTAATCGGTCACATGGACACGGCCCTGAGTCATTTTCCAGATAAGCCACGTATCAACCGTACCAAACAGCAATTCACCACGACGTGCACGCTCGCGAGAGCCTTCCACATGGTCGAGGATCCACTTCACTTTGGTGCCAGAAAAGTACGGGTCAATCACCAGACCGGTATTGCTGCGGATATAATCTTCTAAACCGTCACGTTTTAAATGCTCGCAGATTTCTGCGGTACGACGGCACTGCCAGACAATGGCGTTATAGATAGGCTTGCCGGTTTCTTTTTCCCAGACAATAGTGGTTTCACGCTGGTTCGTAATACCGATAGCTGCAATTTGATCGGAACTGATATCGGCTTTCGCCAGCACTTCTACCAGCGTGGAGCTTTGGGTGGCCCAGATTTCCATTGGGTCGTGTTCTACCCAACCTGGTTTTGGGTAGATTTGCTCAAATTCGCGCTGCGACACGCTAATGATATTGGCATCGTGATCCATTACGACCGCGCGGGAGCTGGTGGTGCCCTGGTCGAGCGCAACGATATATTTTTTTCAGTCATGTTTAATTGCCCCGTAGTCATATTACAGCGAAGCTTTTTGTTCTGAAGGAGTTGTGGTTTCCTTTTCTTCCACAACACAGATATCGCAAGGCAAATGGCGACCAATCAGTTTGCGGTAGGCAAATGCACCTACAATCGCGCCAACGATAGGGCCGAAAAGCGGCACCAGGAAGTAAGGAATGTCTCTGCCGCCGGTAAAGGCGACATTGCCCCAGCCCGCCAGCTAGGCAAAGACTTTCGGACCGAAGTCACGCGCTGGGTTCATGGCAAAACCTGTCAATGGGCCCATAGATGCGCCAATGACCGCAATCAGTAGACCAATCAGCAAGGGAGCCAAAGGGCCGCGTGGTACACCGTTGCCATCGTCCGTTAACGCCAGGATCAGCCCCATCAGAATAGCGGTAATCACCATCTCAACTGCGAAAGCCTGCACAAAATTGATATGAGGATTAGGGTAAGTAGAGAAAGTGCCAGCCAGATCAACACTTTCAACGCTGCCGCGAACAATGTGATGAGTCTGCTCGAAGTCGAAAAATAAATTGTAGTAAAGCCCGTAAACTAAAGCCGCAGCGCAGAAAGCGCCGGCAACTTGTGAAACGATAAAAGGAATAACTTTGCGCTTGTCGAAACAGGCAAACAGCCACAATGCAATGGTAACAGCGGGATTAAGATGCGCGCCGGAAACCCCTGCGGTCAGGTAGATGGCCATTGCCACCCCCAGTCCCCAAATGACACTGATTTCCCACTGACCAAAAGACGCACCAGCGACTTTTAGTGCTGCAACGCAACCCACACCGAAAAAAATCAACAACCCGGTACCGAGGAATTCAGCAATGCACTGGCCTTTCAAGGTTGATGTTTGACTCATAATCGGATCCTGAAGAGTTAATGTTTGTTGTATGCGTGAAAGTCACGGACCTCCACGATGCTTGTAGGCATGCTGTTAACTTATCGTTAACGAGCAAAAACGAGAAATATCGAACTTAAAATGTGTGTGCTTCGTCATAAAATGAGCGTTATCGCGCCATTTATTCCATCTGATTGTACATGATGCATGTTTGTTAGATCATTCGCGCAACAAATTTATTAACATTTTCGATTGATGTGGATTATGTCACTAGGAGAAGGATGAAAAGTGTGGCAAACCGTAATCTGCAAGGCGTGCCGCTGGACAGCGATGGCGCGGCTTCATACAATCGGAGCTAACTAAAGTGCGCTCGTATTTATTAAGGCGTCACCGGTAATCGGGACGAGGATTTTTTATCCATCAACGCCTTGCAATTCAGGAGAGGTATGACAATGTCATTAGAAGTGTTTGAGAAACTGGAAGCAAAAGTACAGCAGGCGATTGATACCATCACTCTGTTGCAGATGGAAATCGAAGAGCTGAAAGAAAAAAACAACTCACTGTCGCAGGAAGTTCAAAATGCCCAGCATCAGCGCGAAGAGCTGGAGCGTGAGAACAACCATCTGAAAGAACAGCAGAACGGCTGGCAGGAACGTCTGCAGGCCCTGCTGGGTCGCATGGAAGAGGTCTGATTACGCTTCATCTTTCGCGTAATTTCTTTACTGTGTAGGCCAACAGGTAACGCAGAAAAAAGGCACCTTGCGGTGCCTTTCTTATCATTCAATATCCAGCGGATCTTCTGAAAGAATAATCCCGGTATTGTCGGCATAAAGATGGTCGCCGGAGAAGAAGGTGACACCGCCAAAATTGACGCGGACATCGCTTTCGCCAATGCCTTCGCCAGCGGCACCAACCGGAATTGCCGCCATCGCCTGGATGCCGATATCCAACTCTTCCAGGTCATCTACCTGACGCACCGCGCCGTAAATGACCAGACCTTCCCATTCATTTTGTACTGCCAGACGCGCCAGTTCAGCATCGACCAGTGCGCGACGAACAGAACCACCGCCATCGACGACAAGAACACGACCACGGCCATTCTGTTCGAGCAGATCGTACAGCAACCCGTTGTCCTCGAAACATTTTACCGTGATTATTTGTCCGCCAAACGACGCCCGTCCGCCAAAGTTGGAGAACAGCGGTTCCACGACGTTAACATCTTCTTGATAGATGTCACAAAGCTCGGAAGTATCGTATTTCATAGGCTTAACATTCAGTTGCTGCGAGAATTTTCAGTATATCGCGCTATGTGGGCTGTTGGCAAAATCATCAATTGTTAATTGATATTTGTCAGTTATGCTGCCCACTGGCTTAGGAATATCCCTAAAACAAACAGCAGGTTAGTCAGTAACGCTCCCTTGACAGTACGTTCCAGCATTGGTCGCATCGCCACCGGGTCCATTTCCCGCATCACATAACGGGCTTGCTTCACCAGTAATGGTGCCGCCAGCAGGAACAGCCAGCCCCACAGGCTATGCAGCGAAAAGAGATTAAACAGCGCCAGACACACCAGCGAGCCCATCAGCAGGCAGGCATGATAACGACGCGCGTTCACTTCACCTAAGCGCACCACCAGCGTGTTTTTGCCATTTTCGCGGTCGCTATTGATATCACGCAGGTTATTAATATTCAGTACTGCCGTTGCCAGCAGGCCGCATGCGGTCGCCGGAAGGGTCAGTGCCGGAATCAATGTATGAGCCTGTAAATACCAGCTCCCCATGACACTCAACCAGCCAAAGAAAACCAGTACGGAAATATCACCCAGACCGATATAACCATAAGGACGATTGCCCACGGTGTAGGTGATAGCGGCAATGATCGACAACCCGCCAAGAATCAGGAAACCGACAAAATCGGCCAGCGTATGGCATGCCACTGCAACCAGTGCCAGCCCGGAGAGACAGATGAGCACGACGGTAATAATGAGCGCCCGTTTCATCTTTTGCTGGGTAATGACCCCTTTTTGCATGCCGCGTAGCGGCCCAATGCGGTCAGGTTTATCGCTGCCTTTTACCGCATCGCCGTAATCATTGGCGAGGTTAGAAAGGATCTGTAATAGCCCGGCGGTAATTAGTGCCAGCAGGGCGACCAGCGGATCGAAGTGACCTTGCCACCATGCCAGCGCCGTCCCGACGATAATTGCAGCAAAGGCGAGGGGGAGGGTTTTAGGTCGTAAACTTTCCAGCCACGCCTGAGTTCGGCTAATTTGTTGTTCAGTCATAATACGCGCCAATAAAAATGGGGCCTTTCAGCCCCATCAAACAATGATGAAAATGATTGAACGCGATTATAGGATAAAACGGCTCAGATCTTCATCTGCCACCAACGCATCCAGATGTTTGCTCACATAATCTGCGTCAATAGTGATATTTTGACCGCTTAAATCGCTGGCGTCGTAGGAAATCTCTTCCATTAAACGCTCCAGAACAGTGTGTAAACGACGAGCACCGATGTTTTCGGTAGATTCGTTCACCTGCCATGCCGCTTCCGCGATGCGTTTAATACCGGAGTCGGTAAACTCGATATTTACGCCTTCAGTCGCCATCAGTGCTTTGTACTGCACGGTGATAGAGGCATTCGGCTCGGTCAGAATACGCTCGAAGTCGCTGGTGGTCAGTGCCTGCAGTTCAACGCGGATTGGCAGCCGACCTTGCAGTTCCGGGATCAGGTCAGACGGTTTCGCAATCTGGAACGCGCCAGAAGCGATAAACAGAATGTGGTCAGTTTTGACCATCCCGTGTTTGGTGGAAACGGTGCAACCTTCTACCAGCGGCAGCAGGTCACGCTGAACGCCTTCACGAGAAACATCCGGACCGGAAGACTCGCCGCGCTTACAGATTTTGTCGATTTCGTCGATAAACACGATCCCGTGCTGCTCAACAGCGTCGATAGCGTCTTGCTTCAGCTCTTCCGGGTTCACCAGTTTCGCCGCTTCTTCTTCAATCAGCAGCTTCATGGCGTCTTTGATTTTCAGCTTACGCGCTTTTTGCTTCTGGCCGCCCAGGTTCTGGAACATGGACTGCAGCTGGCTGGTCATCTCTTCCATGCCCGGAGGAGCCATAATTTCAACGCCCATCGGTGCTGCGGCAAGATCGATCTCGATTTCTTTGTCATCAAGCTGGCCTTCACGCAGTTTTTTGCGGAATGCCTGACGAGCAGCGGAAGGTTCCTGCTGCTGTTCAGTCTGTCCCCAGTTGTTTTTAGCAGGTGGGATCAGCACGTCGAGAATACGTTCTTCTGCCAGTTCTTCAGCGCGATAACGGTTTTTCTCGATAGCCTGGACGCGTACCATTTTCACGGCGGCATCGGTCAGATCGCGAATAATAGAATCAACTTCCTTACCGACGTAGCCCACTTCGGTAAATTTGGTCGCTTCAACTTTGATGAGCGGCGCATTCGCCAGCTTAGCCAGACGACGGGCGATTTCAGTTTTACCGACACCAGTCGGGCCGATCATCAGGATATTTTTCGGGGTCACTTCATGGCGCAGCTCTTCGTTGAGCTGCATGCGACGCCAGCGGTTACGCAGAGCAATCGCCACAGAACGCTTGGCGTTGTCCTGGCCGATGATGTGCTTATCCAGTTCGCTGACGATTTCGCGTGGGGTCATTTCAGACATGGGAGATCCTTACGCTTTGTAGCTTAATTCTTCGATGGTGTGGAAATGGTTGGTATAGATGCAAATGTCGCCTGCAATATCCAACGCCTTTTCAGCAATTTCACGGGCGCTAAGTTCAGTGTTTTCTAACAGTGCGCGCGCCGCAGCCTGGGCGTAAGGGCCGCCGGAGCCGATAGCAATAAGATCGTTTTCTGGCTGCACCACGTCACCGTTACCGGTGATGATAAGCGATGCAGTTTCATCCGCGACTGCCAGCAGTGCTTCAAGTTTGCGCAGCATGCGATCGGTACGCCAGTCTTTTGCCAGCTCAACGGCGGCTTTAACCAGATGGCCCTGATGCATTTCCAGTTTACGTTCAAACAGTTCGAACAGCGTAAAAGCATCCGCAGTACCGCCCGCAAAGCCCGCGATGACTTTGTCGTTGTACAGACGGCGGACCTTTTTCACGTTGCCTTTCATTACGGTATTGCCCAACGTGGCCTGACCATCACCAGCGATGACCACATGGCCGTTACGGCGTACGCTTACTATAGTTGTCACGAGCTGACCCCTTGGTTACGAATACAGAGTACAAACCCCGTACAAAAGTACGGGGCATAATGCAATTATAGATGGGGGGGATTTTGAGGGTTTCAACCCCCGGCGGCGAGCCGAATGCAGTTTGTATGACCCGCCATCTTCAACCGATTGAGGGTGCTGTCTGCGTTCTCTTTGCCTTTCACCGGGCCAATGACCACACGATTCCAGCCATTGTTGGTGGTGATTTTCGAGTCAAATCCTTCGAACGCCAGCTGAGCACGTACCGTCTCTGCCTGTTCCGCGCCTCTGAACGAACCGCACTGCACCATCCAGCGGCGTTCGTCTTTTTTCTCCGCCGTCGGTTTTGGCGCGTCAGCGGCACGAGCAACCGGCGCAGCTTGCTGCGGCTTCGACTGCGCGGTCGTGTGCGCAGGGGTTTGCAGCAGATCCTGGTACGGCTGCTGAGTAGAAGCTGGTTTAGACTGGCGCGGTTGCGCCTGTACCGGCGCGGCTTGCGACGTACGCGTCTGCTGCTGCCAGCTTTGTTCAGTCGTACGCGACTGCTGAGCCAGGCGTTGCTGCTCCGCTAATTGCTGCGCCTGACGCTGGCGTTGTAGCGTTTGCTGACGCTGTTCCGGCGTCTGTTCATTCCACGGAACCTCAACCAGCTGCGTTGGCTGCTGGCGCATATCAGCCTGCATTTGTTCAAGAAGCTGACGTTGTTCTGGTGTCAGTTGCTCCGGCGTTTTCACTTCACCACCGGCAGAAGGTTCTGTGGGCGCACGCACACCCGGCTGGCGACTTTCCAGCTCTTTAATGTAGCGCCAGCGTTCTTCTGGTTTTGGTGGTAGTCCGTTTCCGGTCACTTTCTGGCTTTGCAGCGTCTCGGACTCTTCTTTCTTGTGATGCGTAATGAAGTACAGACCACCGATAAAGGTCACAAGAACGGCGGCAGCAATAGCGACCATAGCGGGAGAAACTGCAGGCAGATTTCGTTGCTTTTTCCGTGAGGTGCTCTTTTTTCGCCGCAAAGGTGCCGGTTGGCTGCGGCGTACATAATCTCGTTGTGCCACTATCGTTTCGCTGTATTTATTCGTTCGTCAGCCCGCCATGTTACTTAAGCGGCGGGCCTTTGACCAGTCACGGCAGTCTTAAAGGTTTACTTTAAGGTAACGCGCGTGTTGATCCCCGGATGATAAGTTCGCAGTCCATTAAACGAGAGCCACTGCCAACGTGTTGCCCCTGCATTTGATCAAGCAATAACAGCATAGCTTCCCGACCGATTTCGTAACGCGGCTGCGCGATGGTTGTCAGCGGCGGATCACAAAATTGCGTCAGGTCGATGTTATCAAAACCGATTATGGAAAGGTCTTCCGGGACTTTCAGCCCCTGGCGTTTTGCCTGAGAAAGTGCGCCGAGCGCCATCACATCGCTATGGCAGAAGACTGCAGTAGGCGGTTGTGGAAGATCAAGCAGCTGTTGCATTGCTTTGCTTCCGGCTTCGAAGGTGAAGTCGCCACGGGCGATGTATTGTGGATCAACCATAATTCCGCAGCGACGCAGCGCCTGAACATAGCCTTGCAGGCGGTAGTGACACAGTGGCATCTCTTCGGGACCGGCTATACAGCCAATCCGTTTATGCCCTTGCTCATATAAATAATTTACTGCATCAAATGCGGCGGTCAGATTGTCGATATGAACGGTAGGCAGCTCCAGTTCCGGTGCAAATTCGTTCGCCATCACCATCGGCGGCAGATTACGCTGTTCCTCAATGCTGGCATCAAACGGCAGCCTTGAACCCAGCAGCAACATGCCATCAATTTGCTTGGTGATGATCAAATCGATAAAGGTTTTTTCCTGCTGATTTTGATGCGCACAGTCGCCAATCAGCACCAGATATCCGTGATTTGCCGCCGTAACTTCGATACCGCGAATAATTTCGCTAAAGAAGGGATCGCAGATATCCGGGACAATCACCAGAATGGTGCGGGATTCATTACGCTTGACGTTGCGCCCCATAGGCTGCGGTAAATAACCCACTTCCCGGGCCGCTTTTTCAACCCGATTACGGGTGGCCTGGGAGACTTTATCGGGATTCATTAATGCTCGGGAGACAGTCGCTGTAGAGACTTTTGCCTTGAGGGCAACGTCTTTCATGGTCGCGGCAGTTTCCTGCTTCTTCGCTTTCACACTCACTCCTCGCCTGGCACGTCAGGCGTACTACATCCATGTTTACTTCACATCGGCAACATTTTTAGCAGATAGCGCGTGAAAACGGTTACAGAATTTTCATGAAAAGTGTGATGAATATTGAATTTTTCGATCCGCCTCGCATCGTAAGCGGTTTAACCCTCAATCGGATCAACATCCAGTACCCATTTCACCTTGCGGGAATCCGGTATTGTATTGATGAGCGCCAGCGTACCACTAATGATGTGTTGTAAGCGCACGCGGGAAGGGTGCTGCAACAATATCTGCCAGCGCCAGCGACCGCCACGTTTAGGTGCCAGTGCCGGAACCGGACCGAGAACCCACAGTTTGTCGTCTGCCAGCGGGCTGGAGAGGATCAGATTACGCAGTTGTTGCAGGAACAGCGGCGCATGCTGATTGTTATGATCTTCCGCACGCACAATCACATGGCTGGTCCATGGCGGCAGTTGCATCATCCGTCGCTCAGCCAGCGCCTGTTCGGCAAAGGCGTCGTAGCCTTTATAGAGCAACGTTTGCAACAGAGGATGTTCCGGATGGTGCGTTTGCAGCACCACTTCGCCTTGTTTACCCGCACGCCCGGCACGACCAGCGACCTGGGTGTAAAGCTGAGCGAAACGCTCTGCCGAGCGAAAATCGGCAGAAAACAGCGCGCCGTCCACATCCAGTAACGCCACCAGCGTCACATCCGGAAAGTGGTGACCTTTCGCCAGCATTTGTGTGCCGATCAAAATCCTCGCACCGCCGCGATGTACTTCCGCCAGTTGCTGTTCCAGCGCCCCTTTGCGGCTGGTGGTATCGCGGTCGATACGAGAAATGGGCACATCAGGGAACAGCGGCGCAAGCGTCTGTTCAAGCTGTTCGGTGCCCAGCCCCACGGGTACCAGGTGCGTGGAACCGCAGGAAGGGCACTGGCGCGGCACCGGACGCTGACTGTCACAGTGGTGACAGCGCAAATGCTGTTGCGCCTGATGCAGCGTGTAGTAGTGATCGCAACGTGGGCATTCGGCAATCCAGCCGCAGTCGTGGCACAGTAGCGCAGGCGCAAAGCCACGGCGGTTAAGAAAGAGGATAACCTGATTGTTGGCCTGTAAATGCTGGCGCATACGGGTGATTAACGCCGGAGCCAGACCTGCCTGCACCTTCTGACCTTTTAAATCCAGCACGTGTTGAATTGCCGGACGCGCATTCCCCGCCCGGCGCGTCAGGCGCAGCAGGCGGTATTTTTTCTGCTGGACGTTGCACAACGTTTCCAGCGCGGGCGTTGCGGAGCCAAGAATAATCGGGATTTGCTCGCTATGCGCACGATACACCGCCAGGTCGCGGGCATGATAGCGCCAGCCTTCCTGCTGCTTGTAGGAACTGTCGTGCTCTTCGTCAATGACAATCACGCCGAGATTTTTAAACGGCGTAAACAGCGCGGAGCGGGTGCCGATCACAATCGCCGCCTCGCCATTTTTCGCTTTCAGCCACGCCGAAAGACGCTCGCTGTCGTTCAGACCGGAATGCAGAACTTCCACGGGCGCATTAAACCGTTCACGAAAACGGGCGATAGTTTGCGGTGTCAGGCCGATTTCCGGCACCATCACCAGCGCCTGTTTGCCCTGAACGAGCACGTTTTCCAGTACACTGAGATAAACCTCCGTTTTACCGGAACCGGTAACGCCCGCCAGCAGCCAGGCAGAAAAAGTATCTGCCGCGCTATGAATTGCGCCAACGGCGGTGGCCTGTTCGGTATTCAATCGCAACCGCTCACCAGAAACGGCATAGTTCGTTCGCCAGTCGCTAAACTCTGGTGTTTCACTTGCTAAATCACACAGACCTTTTTTGCGCAGCGCCTGCAACGCGGCATCATTAAATTCGAGCGTGGCAACCTGGTCGCGCCAGATTTTGCCTTGCCGTAACGCTGCCAGCGCCTGTTGTTGCTTGGGTGAGCGTTTCAGGCTGTTCAGATCCACCGCCTGACCTTGTTCAGTGGCAAACCAGTACCACATCGGCGCGTTCGCCGCAGGCCGCCCCTGGCGTAGTAAAATCGGCAAGGCATGAAACAGCACATCGCCAATCGGATGATGATAGTAATCTGCCGCCCATAGCAGCAATCGCCAGACGGAGTGAGTAAACACCGGCTCACTATCCAGCACTTCGACTACCGCTTTTAGCTCAGTGAGCGGCAGTTCGCTGGCATCGCTAACTGATACCACAATCCCGATGCGCTCCTGCTGTTTGCCAAACGGCACGCGCACGCGACACCCAGCTTTAACCGTCATGCCTTCTGGCAGCAGATAGTCAAAGGTACGAGGAAGCGGAACGGGCAAGGCAACGTGGGCAACGGGCATAGCATCATCCTGACTTGAAATTCGGTGGGTTAGTATACACATTGCCGTAGAAGAGTGCGGATCAGTTTGCATACGCTGGTTAATTTCTGTATGATTTCGCGCCTTCGTACGAAATGATCGTATTGAAGCTATACTTTTAACATCGCGTGGTGTCTGGCGTTAGGGCTGGAAGAGCGACGCGGCCTTAAACCGAGGTTTTCCCATGAAAAAAGATATTCACCCGAAATACGAAGAAATTACTGCTAGCTGCTCTTGCGGTAACGTAATGAAAATCCGCTCCACCGTTGGTCATGACCTGAACCTCGACGTGTGCAGCAAGTGCCACCCGTTCTTCACTGGCAAACAGCGTGATGTTGCTACCGGTGGCCGTGTTGACCGCTTCAACAAGCGTTTCAACATCCCGGGCAGCAAATAAGACCGGATTTCCGAAAAAAGCGCCGCACGGCGCTTTTTTTGTGCCTGAATTTTGGTCGTATCACCACGAAAACAGCGGCCACTCTTTGGCAACCGTGGTGAGTTGTGGCGCGTCGAAAACGGCTTGTGGTGAAACTACCGTTTCCTCAAGCGGAATATTTTTACCGTAGCGTTCTTTGAGCTTCGCCTGGACCAGCGGGTTGCTGAGATCAAACTCTTTCAACTTCTGCTGTTCGCCCACGCGCATTCCCAGCGCGTTCTGGTAAACCTTCCACACCACTTCCGAACAGTACTGGCGATCGTCGCTCCATGAGAAGCTGAAATCATACGGTTTACCGAGATAACGTTTTGCCGTTTGCGTCAGTTTTTGCTGTTGTTCAACACTCAGTCCGCCTTCAACGCGGCGAACAACGTAGTTGCCCTTTTCACCATGGGCAATCCACTGCTTGAGCGGGGTGTATTTCACCGGGCCGACCGCTTCAAAAACGTAGGGCTTTTTGTTACGCATCACCAGCATACCGGTGTGGCTGTAATCGGAATGGGTTGCCAGTTGGATCGCTTTACTTTGCGATGAGCGAGAGATTTGAAAGATGATGTCGCCAGTTTGCGGCTGCTAGGCAAAGGCAGGTACAGAAACCAGCAGGCTGAGGATCAGCAGCCTGTTTTTCATAGTTAAACGTCCATGTATAAAAAGCGGTGGGTCGCAGACAACGTGCTCGTTGTTTATGCCGGATGCGGCGTGAACGCCTTATCCGGCCTACAAGTTCGTGTAAATTCAATAAATTGCAATATGACGTAGGCCTGATAAGCGTAGTGCATCAGGCGATTCCACTCCGCGCCGCTCTTTTCCGCTTTAGTATTCCCACGTCTCCGGGTTAATCCCCATCTCACGCATGATCTCTTTTGCCGCTTCCGGGATTTCGTCGCTGCGCTCTTTACGCAGATCGGCATCATCCGGCAAAGGTTGCCCGGTAAAGGCATGCAGAAACGCTTCGCACAGCAGCTCGCTGTTGGTAGCGTGACGCAGGTTGTTCACCTGACGACGCGTGCGTTCATCGGTGAGGATTTTTAACACCTTAAGAGGAATGGAAACCGTAATCTTTTTGACTTGTTCACTCTTCTTGCCGTGCTCAGCGTATGGGCTGATATATTCGCCGCTCCATTCAGCCATGAGATACTTAATCCTCTTCGTCAATAAATTGAGGCCAGACCCCACAATTTATGTGGGTACTGACCGTAAACCCGCATAGTTTACCGTACAGGCGTTACCGTGACATCGTGTAATGCACCTGTCGGCGTGATAATGCATATAATTTTAACGGCTATTTGGGATTTGCTCAATCTATACGCAAAGAAGTTTAGATATCCAGATGTATTGACGTCCATTAACACAATGTTTACTCTGGTGCCTGACATTTCACCGACAAAGCCCAGGAAACTTCATCACATGACGCGTAAACAGGCTACCATCGCAGTGCGTAGCGGGTTAAATGACGACGAACAGTATGGTTGCGTTGTCCCTCCCATCCATCTTTCCAGCACCTATAACTTTACCGGATTTAATGAACCGCGCGCGCATGATTACTCGCGTCGCGGCAACCCAACGCGCGATGTGGTTCAGCGTGCGCTGGCAGAACTGGAAGGCGGTGCTGGCGCAGTACTTACTAATACCGGCATGTCCGCGATTCACCTGGTAACGACCGTCTTTTTGAAACCTGGCGATCTGCTGGTTGCGCCGCACGACTGCTACGGCGGTAGCTATCGCCTGTTCGACAGTCTGGCGAAACGCGGTTGCTATCGCGTGTTGTTTGTTGATCAAGGCGATGAACAGGCATTACGGGCAGCGCTGGCAGAAAAACCCAAACTGGTACTGGTAGAAAGCCCAAGTAATCCATTGTTACGCGTCGTGGATATTGCGAAAATCTGCCATCTGGCAAGGGAAGTCGGGGCGGTGAGCGTGGTGGATAACACCTTCTTAAGCCCGGCATTACAAAATCCGCTGGCATTGGGTGCCGATCTGGTGTTGCATTCATGTACGAAATATCTGAACGGTCACTCTGACGTGGTGGCTGGCGTGGTGATTGCTAAAGACCCGGACGTTGTCACTGAACTTGCCTGGTGGGCAAACAATATTGGCGTGACGGGCGGCGCGTTTGACAGCTATCTGCTGCTACGCGGGTTGCGAACGCTGGTGCCGCGTATGGAGCTGGCGCAGCGCAACGCGCAGGCGATTGTGAAATATCTGCAAACCCAGCCGTTGGTGAAAAAACTGTATCACCCGTCGCTGCCGGAAAATCAGGGGCATGAAATTGCCGCGCGTCAGCAAAAAGGCTTTGGCGCAATGTTGAGTTTTGAACTGGATGGCGATGAGCAGACGCTGTGTCGTTTCCTGGGCGGGCTGTCGTTGTTTACGCTGGCGGAATCATTAGGGGGAGTGGAAAGTTTAATCTCTCACGCCGCAACCATGACACATGCAGGCATGGCACCAGAAGCGCGTGCTGCCGCCGGGATCTCCGAGACGCTGCTGCGTATCTCCACCGGTATTGAAGATGGCGAAGATTTAATTGCCGACCTGGAAAATGGCTTCCGGGCTGCAAACAAGGGGTAAAAATGAGTGTGATTGCGCAGGCAGGGGCGAAAGGTCGTCAGCTGCATAAATTTGGTGGCAGTAGTCTGGCTGATGTGAAGTGTTATTTGCGTGTCGCGGGCATTATGGCGGAGTTCTCTCAGCCTGACGATATGATGGTGGTTTCCGCCGCCGGTAGCACCACTAACCAGTTGATTAACTGGTTGAAACTAAGCCAGACCGATCGTCTCTCTGCGCATCAGGTTCAACAAACGCTGCGTCGCTATCAGTGCGATCTGATTAGCGGTCTGCTACCCGCTGAAGAAGCCGATAGCCTCATTAGCGCTTTTGTCAGCGATCTTGAGCGCCTGGCGGCGTTGCTCGACAGTGGTATTAACGATGCGGTGTATGCGGAAGTGGTGGGCCACGGTGAAGTGTGGTCGGCGCGCCTGATGTCTGCGGTACTTAATCAACAAGGGCTGCCAGCGGCCTGGCTTGATGCCCGTGAGTTTTTACGCGCTGAACGCGCTGCGCAACCGCAGGTTGATGAAGGGCTTTCTTACCCGTTGCTGCAACAGCTACTGGTACAACATCCGAGCAAACGTCTGGTGGTGACCGGGTTTATCAGCCGTAACAACGCCGGTGAAACGGTGTTGCTGGGGCGTAACGGTTCCGACTATTCCGCGACACAAATCGGTGCGCTGGCGGGTGTTTCTCGTGTAACCATCTGGAGCGACGTCGCCGGGGTATACAGTGCCGACCCGCGTAAAGTGAAAGATGCCTGCCTGCTGCCGTTGCTGCGTCTGGATGAGGCCAGCGAACTGGCGCGTCTGGCGGCTCCCGTTCTTCACGCCCGTACTTTACAGCCAGTTTCTGGCAGCGAAATCGACCTGCAGCTGCGCTGTAGCTACACGCCGGATCAAGGTTCCACGCGCATTGAACGCGTGCTGGCCTCCGGTACTGGTGCGCGTATTGTCACCAGCCACGATGATGTCTGTTTGATTGAGTTTCAGGTGCCCGCCAGTCAGGATTTCAAACTGGCGCATAAAGAGATCGACCAGATCCTGAAACGTGCCCAGGTGCGTCCACTGGCGGTTGGCGTGCATAACGATCGCCAGTTGCTGCAATTTTGCTACACCTCAGAAGTGGCCGACAGTGCGCTGAAAATCCTCGACGAAGCGGGATTACCTGGAGAACTGCGCCTGCGTCAGGGGCTGGCGCTGGTGGCGATGGTCGGGGCGGGTGTCACCCGTAACCCGCTGCATTGCCACCGCTTCTGGCAGCAACTGAAAGGCCAGCCGGTCGAGTTTACGTGGCAGTCCGATGACGGCATCAGTCTGGTGGCAGTACTGCGCACCGGCCCGACCGAAAGCCTGATTCAGGGGCTGCATCAGTCCGTCTTCCGCGCAGAAAAACGCATCGGCCTGGTATTGTTCGGCAAAGGCAATATCGGCTCTCGCTGGCTGGAACTGTTCGCCCGCGAGCAGAGCACGCTTTCGGCGCGTACCGGCTTTGAATTTGTGCTGGCAGGCGTGGTGGACAGCCGCCGCAGTCTGTTGAGTTATGACGGGCTGGACGCCAGCCGCGCGTTAGCCTTCTTCAACGATGAAGCGGTCGAGCAGGATGAAGAGTCGCTTTTCCTGTGGATGCGCGCCCATCCGTATGATGATTTAGTGGTGTTGGACGTTACCGCCAGCCAGCAGCTTGCTGATCAGTATCTCGATTTCGCCAGCCACGGTTTCCACGTCATCAGTGCCAACAAACTGGCGGGAGCAAGCGACAGCAATAAATATCGCCAGATCCACGACGCCTTCGAAAAAACCGGGCGTCACTGGCTATACAACGCCACCGTTGGTGCGGGCTTGCCGATCAACCATACCGTGCGCGATCTGATCGACAGCGGCGATACCATTTTGTCGATCAGTGGGATCTTCTCCGGCACGCTCTCCTGGCTGTTCCTGCAATTCGACGGTAGCGTGCCGTTTACCGAGCTGGTGGATCAGGCGTGGCAGCAGGGCTTAACCGAGCCTGATCCGCGTGACGACCTCTCAGGCAAAGACGTAATGCGCAAGCTGGTGATTCTGGCGCGTGAAGCGGGTTACAACATTGAACCGGACCAGGTACGTGTGGAATCGCTGGTGCCTGCTCATTGCGAAGGCGGCAGCATCGACCATTTCTTTGAAAATGGCGATGAACTTAACGAGCAGATGGTGCAACGGCTGGAAGCGGCCCGCGAAATGGGGCTGGTGCTGCGCTACGTGGCGCGTTTCGATGCCAACGGCAAAGCGCGTGTGGGCGTGGAGGCGGTGCGTGAAGACCATCCGCTGGCATCACTGCTGCCATGCGATAACGTCTTTGCCATCGAAAGCCGCTGGTACCGCGATAATCCGCTGGTGATCCGTGGGCCTGGCGCTGGGCGCGACGTCACCGCCGGGGCGATTCAGTCGGATATCAACCGGCTGGCACAGTTGTTGTAATTTCAGAAATTTAATAATGCCCGGTACTCATGTTTTCGGGTCTATGGTTTCTAATGAAATATATTGAATTATCATAGAATTAGGCCGGATGAAGCGTTTACGACGAATCCGGCAAGAAGCAATAAGTACATGGTTAGTTTATATTTGCAGTCCGGTTTGCTTTGCATATCGGATTTTCTTTTTCTTACCATCCTGAAGTTTTTTCATCTTCCCTGATTTTTCCTCACCATCATTGGTCATTTTTCGGTTGACGCCCTTCGGCTTTTCCTTCATCTTTACATCTGGACGTCTAAATGGATAGATGTGCACAACACAACATATAACTACAAGCGATTGATGAGGTAAGGTATGAGCTTTTTTCACGCCAGCCAGCGGGATGCCCTGAATCAGAGCCTGGCAGAAGTCCAGGGGCAGATTAACGTTTCGTTCGAGTTTTTCCCGCCGCGTACCAGTGAAATGGAGCAGACCCTGTGGAACTCCATCGATCGCCTTAGCAGCCTGAAACCGAAGTTTGTATCGGTGACCTATGGCGCGAACTCCGGCGAGCGCGACCGTACGCACAGCATTATTAAAGGCATTAAAGATCGCACTGGTCTGGAAGCGGCACCGCATCTTACTTGCATTGATGCGACGCCCGACGAGCTGCGCATCATTGCACGCGACTACTGGAATAACGGTATTCGTCATATCGTGGCACTGCGTGGCGATCTGCCGCCGGGAAGTGGTAAGCCAGAAATGTATGCTTCTGACCTGGTGACGCTGTTAAAAGAAGTGGCAGATTTCGATATATCCGTGGCGGCGTATCCGGAAGTTCACCCGGAAGCAAAAAGCGCTCAGGCGGATTTGCTTAATCTGAAACGCAAAGTGGATGCCGGAGCCAACCGCGCGATTACTCAGTTCTTCTTCGATGTCGAAAGCTACCTGCGTTTTCGTGACCGCTGTATATCGGCGGGCATTGATGTGGAAATCATCCCGGGCATTTTGCCGGTATCTAACTTTAAACAGGCGAAGAAATTTGCCGACATGACCAACGTGCGTATTCCGGCGTGGATGGCGCAAATGTTTGACGGGCTGGATGACGATGCCGAAACCCGCAAACTGGTGGGCGCGAATATTGCCATGGATATGGTGAAGATTTTAAGCCGTGAAGGAGTGAAAGATTTCCACTTCTATACGCTTAACCGCGCTGAAATGAGTTACGCGATTTGCCATACGCTGGGTGTTCGACCTGGTTTATAAATAGTGTGGCTTTTGTGAAAATCACACAGTGATCACAAATTTTAAACAGAGCACAAAATGCTGCCTCGAAATGAGGGCGGGAAAATAAGGTTGTCAGCCTTGTTTTCTCCCTCATTACTTGAAGGATATGAAGCTAAAACCCTTTTTTATAAAGCATTTGTCCGAATTCGGACATAATCAAAAAAGCTTAATTACGATCAATTTGATCTACATCTCTTTAACCAACAATATGTAAGATCTCAACTATCGCATCCGTGGATTAATTCAATTATAACTTCTCTCTAACGCTGTGTATCGTAACGGTAACACTGTAGAGGGGAGCACATTGATGAGCACGTCAGACGATATCCATAACACCACAGCCACTGGCAAATGCCCGTTCCATCAGGGCGGTCACGACCAGAGCGCGGGGGCGGGCACAACCACTCGCGACTGGTGGCCAAATCAACTCCGTGTTGACCTGTTAAACCAACATTCTAATCGTTCTAACCCGCTGGGTGAGGACTTTGACTACCGCAAAGAATTCAGCAAATTAGATTACTACGGCCTGAAAAAAGATCTGAAAGCCCTGCTGACAGAATCTCAGCCGTGGTGGCCAGCCGACTGGGGCAGCTACGCCGGTCTGTTTATTCGTATGGCTTGGCACGGCGCAGGTACTTACCGTTCAATCGATGGACGCGGCGGCGCGGGTCGTGGTCAGCAACGTTTTGCACCGCTGAACTCCTGGCCGGATAACGTAAGCCTCGATAAAGCGCGTCGCCTGTTGTGGCCAATCAAACAGAAATATGGTCAGAAAATCTCCTGGGCCGACCTGTTTATCCTCGCAGGTAACGTGGCGCTGGAAAACTCCGGCTTCCGTACCTTCGGTTTTGGTGCCGGTCGTGAAGACGTCTGGGAACCGGATCTGGATGTTAACTGGGGTGATGAAAAAGCCTGGCTGACTCACCGTCATCCGGAAGCGCTGGCGAAAGCACCGCTGGGTGCAACCGAGATGGGCCTGATTTACGTTAACCCGGAAGGCCCGGATCACAGCGGCGAACCGCTTTCTGCGGCAGCAGCTATCCGCGCGACCTTCGGCAACATGGGCATGAACGACGAAGAAACCGTGGCGCTGATTGCGGGTGGTCATACGCTGGGTAAAACCCACGGTGCCGGTCCGACATCAAACGTAGGTCCTGATCCAGAAGCTGCACCGATTGAAGAACAAGGTTTAGGCTGGGCGAGCACTTACGGCAGCGGCGTTGGCGCAGATGCCATTACCTCTGGTCTGGAAGTAGTCTGGACCCAGACGCCGACCCAGTGGAGCAATCCAGTTCGAAGCGGTAGACGCACCGGAAATTATCCCGGATCCGTTCGATCCGTCGAAGAAACGTAAACCGACAATGCTGGTGACCGACCTGACGCACAGGGATATGGGGCCGAAATCTCGCTACATCGGGCCGGAAGTGCCGAAAGAAGATCTGATCTGGCAAGATCCGCTGCCGCAGCCGATCTACAACCCGACCGAGCAGGACATTATCGATCTGAAATTCGCGATTGCGGATTCTGGTCTGTCTGTTAGTGAGCTGGTATCGGTGGCCTGGGCATCTGCTTCTACCTTCCGTGGTGGCGACAAACGCGGTGGTGCCAACGGTACGCGTCTGGCATTAATGCCGCAGCGCGACTGGGATGTGAACGCCGCAGCCGTTCGTGCTCTGCCTGTTCTGGAGAAAATCCAGAAAGAGTCTGGTAAAGCCTCGCTGGCGGATATCATCGTGCTGGCTGGTGTGGTTGGTGTTGAGAAAGCCGCAAGCGCCGCAGGTTTGAGCATTCATGTACCGTTTGCGCCGGGTCGCGTTGATGCGCGTCAGGATCAGACTGACATTGAGATGTTTGAGCTGCTGGAGCCAATTGCTGACGGTTTCCGTAACTATCGCGCTCGTCTGGACGTTTCCACCACCGAGTCACTGCTGATCGACAAAGCACAGCAACTGACGCTGACCGCGCCGGAAATGACTGCGCTGGTGGGCGGGATGCGTGTACTGGGTGCCAACTTCGATGGCAGCAAAAACGGCGTCTTCACTGACCGCGTTGGCGTATTGAGCAATGACTTCTTCGTGAACTTGCTGGATATGCGTTACGAGTGGAAAGCGACTGACGAATCGAAAGAGCTGTTCGAAGGACGTGACCGCGAAACCGGCGAAGTGAAATACACAGCCAGCCGTGCGGATCTGGTATTTGGTTCTAACTCTGTCCTGCGTGCAGTAGCGGAAGTTTACGCCAGCAGCGATGCCCACGAGAAGTTTGTTAAAGACTTCGTAGCGGCATGGGTGAAAGTGATGAACCTCGACCGTTTCGACCTGCTGTAATCTGACCTTCTTCAGCGACTGTCTTTCAGGCAGTCGCTGAAGTTTCTTTACCGGCGTATAGTGTCCACAGGAAAACTACACACTGGATCTCTCATGTCTGCCGCAGGAAAGAGCAACCCACTGGCAATCAGTGGCCTGGTTGTGCTCACACTTATCTGGAGTTATAGCTGGATTTTCATGAAGCAAGTCACCAGTTACATCGGTGCCTTCGACTTTACCGCCTTACGCTGCATTTTCGGCGCTCTCGTTTTATTCATCGTCCTTTTATTACGTGGTCGCGGAATGCGCCCGACGCCGTTTAAATACACCTTAGCCATTGCCCTGTTACAAACCTGCGGGATGGTTGGTCTGGCGCAGTGGGCGTTGGTCAGCGGAGGTGCGGGGAAGGTGGCGATCCTGAGCTATACCATGCCGTTCTGGGTGGTGATTTTCGCCGCGTTGTTTCTCGGTGAACGCCTGCGACGTGGGCAATATTTCGCGATTCTGATTGCCGCTTTCGGCTTATTTTTGGTGTTGCAGCCGTGGCAACTCGATTTCTCTTCGATGAAAAGTGCCATGCTGGCAATCCTCTCCGGTGTTAGTTGGGGGGCGAGCGCGATTGTTGCTAAACGCCTATACGCCCGTCATCCGCGCGTGGATTTATTATCGTTAACATCCTGGCAGATGCTGTATGCGGCGCTGGTGATGAGTGTGGTCGCTTTACTGGTGCCGCAACGTGAAATTGACTGGCAGCCCACCGTGTTCTGGGCGCTGGCCTACAGTGCGATTCTGGCGACGGCGCTAGCGTGGAGCTTATGGCTGTTTGTGCTGAAAAACTTGCCTGCCAGTATTGCCAGCTTAAGCACACTGGCCGTTCCCGTTTGTGGCGTACTCTTTTCCTGGTGGCTGCTCGGTGAGAATCCGGGGGCGTTGAAGGTAGCGGTATTGTGCTGATTGTGCTGGCACTGGCGCTGGTGAGCCGTAAGAAAAAAGAAGCTGTCAGTGTAAAAAGCATCTGAATTTTTTCTTCATGTGGGGCGATCTCTTATTTAACAAAATAACGATAATGCCCCACCATCCGCCAGCTAAACAGCACATCTTCTTCCTGCGCGCCTGCGCCAATGTTATGTATCACCAGCGGCGTACCGTCGCGGGCGAAGCCATCTGACGCCACCCCAATATGCGCCAGCCCGTTATCTAATCGCCAGGAGACAATATCGCCCGCTTGATAGTCACCGGCATTTTTACTGATGGGGCGTGTTTTGTTGTGGCGGCTAAACCAGGTTTCCAGATTAGGCACCCGACGGTGATCGATGTTGCTGTCCGGGCGCTTTAACTTCCATTTTTGCGGGTACTCAGCAAAATTCTTCGCCATATCTTCGTGAACCAGTTTCTGCAAATCGACCTTCTGGCTGCGCAATGCGCGGATCACCACATCGGAACATACACCGCGTTCTTGCGGAACATCACCGCCAGGATAGGTAAGCTGCATATACGCCGGATCGTAAAATAGCGTGCTGCCAATTTGCTGTCTGGCACCGTCTGCGATGGCAAGGTTGGTATTGGCCTGGATTTGTACCACGGTTGGTGGAACGGCGGGAGATTTTAAGGAGTGGCTGGTAAATGCCGTTAGCAGGCTGAGCAGCGCCAGTGAAGCTTTCATCTGGTTCGTCCGTGAAAATAAGAGTCACAGATTCGACCTTCCGGGCTAACGATTGTTCTGTGGAGAAAATGTCCAGAAGCGGATAAAAAACTCCTGAACAACGTGGGAGTTTCAGATTACTGGCACAGAGTGCCGGATGCGGAGTGAACGCCTTATCCGGCCTACAAAAGCACGCAAATTCAATATATTGCAGAGATTGCGTAGGCCTGATAAGCGTAGCGCATCAGGCAATTTTGCGTTCAAACTCCCGGACAAGCCGGGAGTTTGGAGTAGGTTATTCCCACTCTTGCAGGAAACGCTGACCGTACTGGTCAGCTACCAGCAGTGCGGCGTAAACCTGATCTGGCGTCGCGCCGCCAGGCATGTTGTGGATGGTTTCACCTTCTGCACAAGATGCTTTTGCAACAATGCGCATTTTCGCCGGGACATCTTCTTTAATATCCAGTTGAGCGAGAGTTATTGGCAAACCTACCGCATGGCTAAGTGCAGCTACGGTTTCGATTTCCTCCACCGGCGCGTTTTCCAGTACCAGCTGCGTCAGCGTACCAAATGCCACTTTTTCACCGTGATAATAGTGATGCGCGTCCGGGATAGAGGTCAGGCCGTTATGCACCGCGTGAGCCGCCGCCAGCCGCCGCTTTCAAAACCAACGCCGCTCAAATAGGTGTTCGCTTCAATCACGCGCTCCAGCGCCGGGGTTACTACATGCTGTTCGGCGGCAAGCATCGCTTTTTCGCCTTCTTCCAGCAGGGTGTTGTAGCACAGTTCAGCCAGTGCCAGCGCCGCCTGGGTGCACTTGCCGCCCGCCATGGTGGTCGCGCCGCTACGAGAGCAAGCACGCGCTTCAAACCAGGTTGCCAGCGCATCGCCGATACCCGCTGCTAACAGACGTGCAGGTGCGCCCGCGACGATTTTGGTGTCGACAATGACCATATTCGGGTTATTTGGCAACAGCAGATAGCGGTCAAACTCACCCTCATCGGTGTAGATAACAGACAATGCGCTGCACGGTGCATCGGTAGAGGCGATAGTCGGTGCGATCGCTACCGGAACACCCATGAAATGTGCCAGTGCTTTGGCAGTATCGAGGGTTTTTCCGCCACCGATACCGAGAATTGCGCCACACTGCGCAGTCTCCGCGATGCCACGCAGACGGTCGATCTCATTTTGCGAACATTCACCGCCAAACGGCGTAATTTCTACTACCAGTCCAGCATCTTTAAAGCTTTTCTCGACAGTGGATTGAGCAAAACCTAAAACAAATTTGTCACCCACCACTAACCAGCGTTCTGCCAGCGGCTTCAGGTATTCGCCCAGACGATTAATCACATCAGCGCCCTGGATGTATTTACCCGGTGATTGAATAATGCGGTCCATAATTGCTCCTTTAGAGATGAGTAGTGCCAAATGCGGCATTCCAGTCGTGTTCGAACTTCTCTATAGCTGACTCTACCGCAGGGGTGTTGAGCATTTGTTGCGCTACATCTAAGGGCAGGGTGATGGATTCACATCCTGCCAGTAAACAGTCCAGCGCCTGACGCGGCGTTTTAAAGCTGGCTGCCAGCACCATGCTTTCTGGCGCGTGCATTTCTAACAGCGTTTGCAGCTCCTGAACCGTACGAATGCCGTCCCCGCCCTGGGCATCTACGCGGTTAACATACGGAGCAACGTATTTTGCCCCTGCCAGTGCGGCTAATAACCCTTCTGCGGCGCTATATACAGCGGTGCCAAGTGTAGTAATACCCTCTTTTTTCAGTATTTTAATTGCTGCCAGACCTTCGGAAGTCACCGGGATTTTCACCACAATACCCGGAATAGCGTCGCGCAGGCGCTTCGCTTCTTCCACCATCCCCTGCGCGTCGCGGCTCATGGTCTGAGCAAACAGAATGCCCTCATCACCAATCGCTTTTTGCAGACGCGGCAGCACTTCCCAGATGGACTCCTTGCTGGCAGCGATAATGCTCGGGTTAGTTGTCACCCCGGCAATCGGGAATGTGCGTGCCAGACGTTCGACTTCTGCGACGTTAGCGGTGTCCAGATACAGTTCCATGATGTTTCCTTTTACAGTTCCAGTTCATGTTGCAGCAGGCTGGCGATAGCGTCGGCAGAGGCGGCGTTAACCAGCGCGTTACGGAATTCTTCGTGCATGATGCGGCGAGCGAGGCGCGAGAAAATGCGCATGTGCTGATCGCCCGCAGCGTGTTTGTTCAGGGTTAACATAATGATGAATTGCGCTTCATCATCGCCCCAGCGCACCGGCGCTTGCAGACGCGCCACGCTGATGGTGGATTGCTCAATGTGTTCTGATTTGCTGTGTGGAATGGCAAAACTAAAGCCCAGACCGGTAGAGAAAACGGCCTCGCGCGCCCATAAGTCGGCTTCCAGTTTACGCGGATAGCGGCAGCGGCCCGCCAGCAGCAGGTTATCGGTCATGCCTTTGAGCACTTCTTCTTTGCTGCGCCAGTCACTTTCCAGCGTGATGCACTCGGCGGTGACCAGCGGTGCGTCCTGTTGGGTCATGCGGAATTGCGCCAGCAGGTGTTCCACTTCCAGCGAAGTACGGCAGGCCATTGCCTAGTTGAGCAACTTGCGGCACTCACGGCTATCAAGTTGCGCCATCCGCGCTTTCGCCGCCGGAATTGATGGTGCGCTCATGCTGAGTTCATCCAGCCCTAAGCCGACCAGCAACGGCAGCACGGAACCTTTCGCTCCCAGCTCACCGCACAGACCAATCCATTTACCCTGGCGATGCACCGCCTGCACGGCGTAATCGAGCGCCCGCAAGAATGCCGGATTCAGGCTGTTGTAGTGACGAGTAACCTTAGCGTTATCGCGATCCACTGCCAGCAGATATTGCGTCAGGTCATTACTACCAATACTAAAGAAATCAATCTCTTCGCAGCATTGATCGATGATGAACATCACCGACGGCACTTCCAGCATAATGCCGAGCTGGATCTTCTCATCAAACGGAATGTGTTTGTTACGTAGTTGCTGTTTGGCTTCTGCCAGTTTTTCTTTCACCCATAAGATCTCTTCCATTGAGGAGATCATCGGGATCATGATTTTCAGGCTGCCGTGAGCGGAGGCGCGCAGGATCGAGCGTAGTTGTGTGGTAAATAACGACGCGTATTCTTCATAAATACGCACGGCGCGATAACCGAGGAACGGGTTTGCCTCTGCGGGAATGTTTAGATAATCAACGGGTTTGTCGCCGCCAATGTCCATAGTGCGCACAATAATGCTGCGTCCGTTGGCAGACTCCAGCGCCTGACAAAAAATGTTGTACAGCTCGCTTTCGCCCGGTGCACTGGTGCGATCCATATAGAGCATTTCAGTGCGGAACAAACCAACGCCTTCCGCACCATTGCCGAATGCGGCCTGCGCTTCCACGGAGTGAGCGATGTTAGCGGCAATTTCAATGCGGATACCGTCAGCGGTACGGGCTTGTTGGGTCAGCCAGACACGCTGTTGCTCACGCAGGGCGTCCTGTACGCGGGCTTCTTGCTGATAATAACGAGCTACGGCTTCTCCTGGCTCAACCACAATCGCCCCGGCGTTGCCGTCGATATAAATCGTTTGATGCTGCCACGGAGTGAGGGCATCAATATCCACACCAACCAGCGTCGGAATGTTGAACGAACGGGCAAGGATCACCGTATGTGAGGTGGTGCCGCCGCTTTTCAGTAACAATCCTTTGAGGTGATTTTTATCCAGTTCGAGGAACTGGCTGGGGGTCAGTTCATCAGCCATACAAATGGCGGACTGCGTCAGTTTGCCCGGTGTCGGGAAGCGTTGCTCACCGTAGATTTGCTGGAGTAACTGGAAGCAGACGTCGCGTACGTCCAGGGCACGTTCTTGCAGGTATCTGCTGCTGGAACGGGCGAACTCTTCGCAAAAGTGATTCGCACTGGCGACAATCGCTTCGGCGCAGCTTAATCCGGCGCTGACGCCTGCCAGTAAATGTTCGTGCAGGGAAGTATCGCCAGCCAGGGATCGGTGCGCTTCCAGAATCGCGCTGGTAGCACCGTCGCTATCCAGCAGACGAAACTCAATGTTTTTCAGTACCAGCGTCAGGCCGTTTTCCAGTGCGGATTGCTCGGCGTCAACGTCTTTGGCTGCGGGAAGATTACTCAGCGCATTGAGATCTAAAGAAGAGATCGGCGTCAGAATGCCGCCTGCACTACCGCTGCACACGGTGCGGGCGCGGATAATTTGCGGATTCAGATTGGTCAGTGAAACCGGCAGTGGTTCCAGTTCGTCAGATTTAACTTCCGCCAGCGGCGCATCGCAGTGGGGGAATTCATCGCGCAGCCATTGGCTTAAACGCTGGTGCCCTTCCTGTTCGTCGGCCCCGGAAATCAGTAGCTGGCAGTTATCACCCACCAGCGTATCGGTGCCAATCAGCGCCAGAGCGCTTTTGGCGTTGCCTTTACGGTCAGTACGCAGGTTATGCCACTCAATTTGAGATGAAAAAGTATTACACAGCGTTTCAACGTGGCTTGCCGGACGCGCATGTACGCCGTTAGGTAGCTCACAAATAAATTCCACAATCAGGGCCATTGCCTTTCTCCCGGTACGGTTTTCTGTTTACAGGATAAGAGCGCACGGTAACGGCCTGCCATGTGACAAATCTGCCAAAAGCTGGACAAATGTAATGTAACCGTCAATTTGCGACGCGTCTCACAAGACGCCGTTTTGCGGCATGCTTCCGGATTATCGCAAGTTATGAGGCGGATCGCATTTTTGTACTGATATTACAAAAGTCCAGTAAATGGCCTTTTTATCCACTGTTTGCTCCGCCTGCGATTGCCTATTGTTTCCTCCATCAAAAATATGGACATGGGCTTTTGCAAGCCCGGGAGCAGCTTATGAATGAGTTGGTGCAGATCCTGAAAAATACCCGTCAGCATTTAATGACGGGCGTTTCACACATGATTCCCTTCGTGGTATCGGGCGGTATTTTGCTGGCGGTTTCCGTCATGTTGTATGGCAAAGGCGCAGTGCCGGATGCCGTAGCCGATCCGAATTTGAAAAAACTGTTTGATATCGGCGTTGCAGGTTTGACGCTGATGGTGCCTTTCCTCGCAGCTTACATTGGTTACTCCATTGCAGAGCGTTCTGCGCTGGCTCCGTGCGCTATCGGTGCCTGGGTTGGTAACAGCTTTGGTGCGGGCTTCTTTGGTGTGCTGATCGCCGGGATTATCGGCGGCATCGTGGTGCATTACCTGAAGAAAATTCCGGTGCATAAAGTTCTGCGCTCGGTGATGCCCATCTTCATTATTCCTATCATCGGCACACTGATTACCGCAGGCATCATGATGTGGGGCTTGGGCGAGCCTGTAGGGGCGTTGACCAACAGCCTGACTCAGTGGCTTCAGGGGATGCAGCAGGGCAGCATTGTTATGCTGGCGGTGATCATGGGGCTGATGCTGGCGTTCGATATGGGCGGTCCGGTTAACAAAGTGGCCTATGCCTTCATGCTGATTTGCGTTGCTCAGGGTGTTTATACCGTGGTGGCCATTGCTGCCGTGGGTATTTGTATCCCGCCGCTGGGGATGGGGCTGGCGACGCTGATTGGTCGTAAAAATTTCTCCGCAGAAGAGCGCGAAACCGGCAAAGCGGCACTGGTGATGGGCTGTGTTGGCGTTACTGAAGGGGCGATTCCTTTCGCCGCTGCCGATCCGCTGCGTGTCATTCCTTCCATTATGGTCGGTTCAGTTTGTGGTGCAGTAACTGCGGCGCTGGTCGGTGCGCAGTGCTATGCAGGCTGGGGTGGTCTGATTGTGCTGCCGGTGGTTGAAGGTAAGTTGGGTTATATCGCAGCAGTGGCTGTCGGAGCAGTGGTGACGGCTGTTTGTGTGAACGTGCTGAAAAGTCTGGCGCGTAAAAATGGGTCTTCGACTGATGAAAAAGAAGACGACCTGGATTTGGATTTTGAAATTAATTAATTGAGGAACGAGCCATGACGAAAATTATTGCAGTAACCGCATGTCCTTCAGGTGTTGCCCATACCTATATGGCAGCAGAGGCGCTGGAAAGTGCCGCGAAAGCGAAAGGCTGGGAAGTGAAAGTAGAAACCCAGGGGTCAATTGGTCTGGAAAATGAACTGACTGCGGAAGACGTGGCGAGCGCTGATATGGTGATTCTGACCAAAGATATCGGCATCAAGTTTGAAGAGCGTTTTGCTGGCAAGACCATCGTGCGCGTCAACATCAGCGATGCAGTAAAACGTGCTGACGCCATTATGAGCAAAATTGAAGCTCACCTGGCGCAAACCGCTTAAGTTCTTCTCCCGCTCGCAAGGGCGGGTTCGCTTTCCCACAGGAGTTCCTCATGACGAATCGTATCTCTCGCCTCAAAACTGCACTGTTTGCCAATACCCGTGAAATCTCGCTGGAGCGGGCGCTGCTTTATACCGCCAGCCATCGGCAAACCGAAGGCGAACCGGTGATATTGCGCCGGGCGAAAGCAACAGCGTATATCCTTGAACATGTTGAAATTTCGATTCGTGATGAAGAACTGATTGCCGGTAACCGCACCGTAAAACCGCGCGCCGGGATTATGTCGCCGGAAATGGACCCTTACTGGCTGCTGAAAGAGCTGGATCAATTCCCGACGCGTCCGCAGGACCGCTTTGCTATCAGCGAAGAAGATAAACGTATCTACCGTGAAGAGTTGTTCCCGTACTGGGAAAAACGTTCGATGAAAGATTTCATCAACGGGCAGATGACAGATGAAGTAAAAGCCGCGACCAACACGCAGATTTTCAGCATCAACCAGACGGATAAAGGCCAGGGGCACATTATTATTGATTACCCACGCCTGTTGAATCACGGTCTGGGTGAGCTGGTGGCACAGATGCAGCAACATTGTCAGCAACAGCCGGAGAATCACTTTTATCAGGCCGCGTTGTTACTGCTGGAAGCCTCGCAGAAACACATTTTGCGTTACGCCGAACTGGCGGAAACGATGGCGGCAAACTGCACAGATGCCCAGCGTCGCGAAGAGCTGCTGACTATTGCGGAGATCTCCCGCCATAACGCGCAACATAAGCCGCAGACGTTCTGGCAGGCGTGCCAGTTATTCTGGTACATGAACATCATTCTGCAATACGAATCCAACGCCAGTTCGCTGTCTTTAGGGCGCTTCGACCAGTATATGTTGCCGTTCTATCAGGCATCTTTAACCCAGGGCGAAGATCCGGCGTTCCTGAAAGAACTGCTCGAATCTTTATGGGTGAAATGCAACGACATCGTGCTGTTGCGCTCCACCAGTAGCGCGCGTTATTTCGCCGGTTTCCCGACCGGCTATACCGCACTGCTCGGCGGGTTAACCGAGAACGGACGTAGCGCGGTGAACGTGCTTTCGTTCCTTTGCCTTGACGCCTATCAAAGCGTGCAATTACCGCAACCGAACCTCGGCGTGCGCACTAACGCCTTGATCGACACGCCGTTCCTGATGAAAACCGCCGAAACCATTCGCCTCGGCACCGGTATTCCGCAAATCTTTAACGATGAAGTGGTGGTGCCAGCGTTCCTCAACCGTGGCGTTTCGCTGGAAGATGCGCGCGACTATTCCGTAGTGGGCTGTGTGGAATTATCTATTCCCGGCAGAACCTACGGCTTGCATGACATCGCGATGTTTAATCTGCTGAAAGTGATGGAAATCTGCCTGCATGAAAATGAAGGCAATGCTGCGCTGACTTATGAAGGTTTACTGGAGCAGATCCGCGCCAAGATCAGCCACTACATCACCCTGATGGTTGAGGGCAGCAATATTTGTGATATCGGCCATCGCGACTGGGCACCTGTACCGCTGCTCTCGTCTTTTATCAGCGATTGTCTGGAAAAAGGTCGCGATATTACCGATGGCGGCGCGCGTTATAACTTCTCCGGCGTACAGGGAATTGGTATCGCCAACCTGAGCGATTCTCTCCATGCGTTGAAAGGGATGGTTTTTGAGCAACAGCGTTTAAGTTTTGACGAATTGCTGTCGGTATTAAAAGCCAACTTTGCAACGCCAGAAGGCGAAAAAGTCCGCGCTCGCTTAATTAACCGCTTTGAGAAATACGGTAACGATATCGACGAGGTGGATAACATTAGCGCCGAACTGTTGCGCCACTACTGCAAAGAAGTGGAAAAATACCAGAACCCGCGCGGCGGTTACTTCACGCCGGGATCGTATACCGTTTCTGCTCACGTTCCGTTGGGATCGGTGGTTGGCGCGACGCCAGACGGTCGTTTTGCCGGGGAACAACTGGCAGACGGCGGCTTGTCACCTATGCTGGGTCAGGACGCACAAGGGCCAACGGCGGTACTGAAGTCAGTCAGTAAGCTCGATAATACGCTGCTGTCTAACGGTACGTTGCTGAACCTGAAATTCACTCCGGCGACCCTGGAAGGTGAAGCGGGATTACGCAAACTGGCCGACTTCTTACGGGTGTTTACCCAGCTTAAGTTGCAGCATATTCAGTTTAACGTGGTGAACGCCGACACGTTGCGGGAAGCGCAACAGCGCCCACAAGATTATGCCGGGCTGGTGGTGCGCGTTGCCGGATACAGCGCCTTCTTTGTCGAACTGTCGAAGGAGATCCAGGATGACATCATCCGCCGGACAGCGCATCAGCTGTAACGTTGTGGAAACGCGCCGCGATGATGTGGCGCGCATTTTCAACATTCAGCGTTATTCACTGAATGACGGCGAGGGCATTCGTACGGTGGTCTTTTTTAAAGGCTGTCCGCATCTTTGCCCGTGGTGTGCTAATCCGGAGTCGATCTCCGGCAAAATCCAGACGGTACGCAGAGAGGCGAAATGTCTGCACTGTGCGAAATGTTTGCGTGATGCGGATGAATGCCCCTCCGGGGCGTTTGAACGGATTGGTCGCGATATCAGCCTTGACGCTCTGGAACGGGAAGTGATGAAAGATGACATTTTCTTTCGCACGTCCGGCGGCGGCGTCACGCTTTCTGGCGGCGAAGTGTTAATGCAGGCGGAGTTTGCTACCCGTTTTTTACAGCGACTGCGGCTGTGGGGTGTCTCATGCGCCATTGAAACTGCCGGAGACGCGCCAGCAAGCAAGCTGTTACCGCTGGCGAAATTGTGCGATGAAGTGCTGTTCGATTTAAAAATTATGGACGCGACTCAGGCGCGGGATGTGGTGAAGATGAACCTGCCACGCGTGCTGGAGAATCTGCGTTTGCTGGTGAGTGAGGGTGTCAACGTGATCCCGCGTTTACCGTTGATCCCTGGTTTCACGCTCAGCCGGGAGAATATGCAGCAGGCGCTGGATGTACTGATCCCGCTGAAAATCAGGCAGATCCATCTGTTACCGTTTCATCAGTACGGCGAACCGAAATACCGCCTGCTGGGGAAAACATGGTCGATGAAAGAGGTGCCTGCGCCGTCGTCAGCCGATGTGACAACGATGCGCGAAATGGCAGAACGGGCCGGATTTCAGGTTACCGTGGGAGGTTAAAATGGCATACCTGGTGGCAGTAACCGCCTGCGTAAGCGGCGTGGCGCATACTTATATGGCGGCGGAACGGCTGGAAAAGTTGTGCCAGTTAGAGAAGTGGGGCGTCAGCATTGAAACTCAGGGCGCGCTGGGAACGGAGAATCGTTTAGCGGACGAGGATATCCGTAGGGCGGATGTTGCTCTGTTGATTACGGATATCGAGCTTGCCGGTGCCGAGCGATTTGAACATTGCCGCTATGTGCAATGCAGCATCTACGCATTCCTGCGTGAGCCGCAGCGGGTAATGAGCGCGGTGCGCAAAGTGCTTTCTGCGCCGCAGCAAACCCATCTTATTCTGGAGTAGTCGGTTTTTCTGTCAGTTGGCTGTGGTACTGCCGGCGATATTCCGACGGCGAGCGTTCGGTGTTTTTACGAAACAGACGGCAGAAGTAGTTGCTGTCGACAAAGCCGCAGGCGTGCGCCACTTCTTTTACCTTCAGGTCATAGCCTTTCAATAACGTCTTAGCGTGCTCCAGTCGCGTGTGATTCAGGTATTCGTTAAAACCAATGGCCCCCGTTTTTTGAAACAGGTGCGAGAGATAGTTTGGTGAAATATAGAATGCCTGTGCGACAGATTCGCGGGTAAGCGCGGAGGCATAGCGTTCGTCGATATAATCGCGAATAGCTTCAAATAGTGCCTGGCTGCGTGAGGCGGTCTGGATTTGGCTGCCGAGCAAATCGCGGCAGTGGCTAAGCAGGCTGGCTACGATAAGCCTTGCCGTTTGCTGCTCCTGCGGCTGCATTTGCATTTCATTGAGCGTTTGTAGCAGAAAAGAACCTATGCGTGGGCCGCGTCGGGCGACGTGTTGCTTCGCCAGATTTTGATATTGTTTGCCATCCCATTGCACGACGCTGAATCCGAGTTGCTGTTTGCCAAACAGCACGCTAAAGGTGGTAGCGGGTGTTTTCCATTGTGGGAAATTCCAGCCACCAGCGGCAACGTACAGCACATCGCCGGGAACTAACGTTGCTCCAGCGCCGGTATCAACAAACTCACCTTCCAGCACAATTTCCAGCCGTGGAAAATCGACCTGATACGCAAGATCGGGCACCGGGCCGTTACTGCTGGCAAAGTAAATCTGGCGCAGGGACAGCGGGCCGTTGATCAGGCGGGAGAGCAGATAGCTGACGTCGTGATACATGTTATTCCCTTAGGTATGTAGACGGGAAAACAGTAACTGGCATTATTAAAAAAGGCCACCTGAAAAGTGTGGCCTGAGGGGAGTTCGATATAAACATTGCGGCAGTATCGCATCCGGCAAATAGCGCCAGACGCGATACAAAGGTCATCTACTGATTACCCACCTGATCGCCATACGGCAGAGTGTCGTAATCAATCAGCGCGTTTTTCTTGTACGGGTTACCAATCCAGCGGGTAGTTTCTTTGAACTGCGGATTCACCACTGAACGGGTTGGATCGTAACCGTCGTAAGATAAGCCCGCCAAATCTGACCAGGTGTGGATCAGTTCCGCCAGGCTGTATTTACGATCGACATCCTGTGAGAAATCACGGGGATGAGTCGCTTGCCATTTTTCCGACGTCCACAGCAGGAACGGAATGGTGTACATGTGGCGCGTCGGGTTGTCTTCGTTACGCCCCTGAGTTTTGTGCGGCGGCGTGTCGTAAACCTCTTCACCGTGGTCAGAGAAGTAAACCAGGAATCCGTTCGGGTCTGCCGCTTTAAAGTCTTTAATCAGGCTGGCAACCACATGATCGTTATACAGGTTAGCGTTGTCATAATCGTTATATGATTCCAGCTCTTCTGCGCTTAATCCTGGCGGAACATGATTGGTATTGCCATCAAACTTGCCCTGATTTTCCGGGTAGCGGTATTTGTATTTGATATGCGTACCCAGCAGATGAACGATGATCAGTTTCTTCGGCGCAGGGTCATTCAGCACATCCTGGAACGGCTTCAGCACGTTGGTGTCGTATTCACGCGCACTCTGCGTACGTTGCTGGTTCATGTAGTACTGCTTGTCGGTCTGGCGCGAAAATACCGTCAGCATGGTATTGCGGGCGGTCATCGTCTGCTGGTTGGTGATCCAGAAGGTTTTATAACCCGCCTGTTTCATCATGTTCATCAGCGACGGCTGCGTCAGATACAGATCCGGGTTCTTTTCATTGGCAAAGGTCAGCGCCTGTTGCAGGATTTCAATGGTGTACGGACGAGACGTAACTACGTTATTAAACACGGTCAGATTCGGATCGGTTTTATGCAGCGCATCCAGCTCCGGCGTGGTTTCACGCGGATAACCGTACAGACTCATGCGTCCGCGCTGGGTCGACTCGCCAATCACCAGCACTAAAGTGCGCGGTTCGTTACCCGATTCATCTTTGAAATTAGCCAGTGGTGGCAAGGCATTATTTTCATTCAGTAACTTTGTTAGCGAGTTTAGTTGCTGACGATACTGATAATAGCCGGTCAGGAATTGCCACGGTGCGGCAGGCTCCATACGCGAGGCTAGGTTATCCAACGTTTTCTCAAACGGCTTGTTTTTGATAAACGTATTCATGGCGATCGGATGCAGAATCAAGCCATAAAGCAGGGCAAAAGAGACAACATAACGCAACGGCTTTGGAATATAGACCGGGCGCAGGCGTGTCCACAGCAGAACTGCCACCGCCGTATAGGCCAGCGCGATAAGCACAATTTTCAGGCTGAAATACTGGCTTAAATACTCGCTGGCTTCGTTGGTGTTGGTTTCGAACATCACAAACAGAACGCTCTGCGAGAACTCCTGCCCGTAGATGACGTAGTAGCACAGCGCCGCCAGAGAGGCCGTCCATAGCACCACGCCGATCACTGCGGCAATAATTTTAATCCGCTTCGGAAAGAGGAATACCGGGATCAACCACAGCGAGCTGAATAACAGCGAGTCGCGAATGCCGTTGGTGCCACTATAACCACTGATGTAAATAATGGCCTGTAGCAGAGTAGAGAAAAACCAAAAGTAGAGCAGTGCCCAACCCAGGGCTTTCCAGCTAAAAAGGGGTTTAGCCTGGACTTCTGTGGAATGCATAGTAAGAACCTGTCTTGAAAAAAATATCGCCGAATGTAACGACAATTCCTTAAGGATATCTGAAGGTATATTCAGAATTTGAATAAAATGCAGACAGAAATATATTGAAAACGAGGGTGTTAGAACAGAAGTATTTCAGAAAACCCTCGCGCAAAAGCACGAGGGTTTGCAGAAGAGGAAGATTAGCCGGTATTACGCATACCTGCCGCAATCCCGGCAATAGTGACCATTAACGCTTGTTCAACGCGAGGATCCGGTTCCTGGCCTTCTTTTTCTGCCTGGCGGGAGCGGTGCAGCAACTCGGCCTGCAATACGTTCAGCGGGTCGGTGTAAATATTCCGTAGCTGAATAGACTCTGCAATCCACGGCAGATCGGCCATCAGATGGGAATCGTTGGCAATCGCCAGCACCACTTTGATGTCTTCTTCTTGCAGGTTGCGTAACTCTTTACCTAACGGCCACAGTGCTTTGTCTACCAGACGTTGATCATAGTATTCCGCCAACCACAGGTCTGCTTTGGCGAAGACCATCTCCAGCATGCCGAGACGCGTCGAGAAGAATGGCCAATCGCGGCACATGGCTTCCAGCTCGCTCTGTTTGCCATCTTCGACCACTTTTTGCAGCGCCGTACCTGCACCCAGCCAGGCGGGGAGCATCAGGCGGTTTTGCGTCCAGGCAAAAATCCACGGTATGGCGCGCAGCGACTCGACGCCGCCGGTTGGGCGACGTTTCGCCGGACGTGAACCCAACGGCAGTTTGCCCAATTCTTGTTCCGGCGTAGCGGAGCGGAAGTAAGGCACAAAATCTTTGTTTTCACGTACGTAGCCACGGTAGAGATCGCAGGAGATGACTGACAGTTCATCCATAATGCGACGCCAGCTCTCTTTCGGCTCAGGTGGTGGCAGCAGGTTGGCTTCCAGAATCGCCCCGGTGTAAAGCGACAGGCTGCTGACGGTGATTTCTGGCAGACCATATTTAAAGCGGATCATCTCGCCCTGTTCAGTCACGCGCAGGCCACCTTTCAGGCTTCCTGGCGGTTGTGACAGCAGCGCCGCATGGGCAGGTGCGCCGCCGCGACCAATGGAACCGCCGCGACCGTGGAACAACGTCAGCTCAATACCCGCTTTTTCGCAGGTTTTGATTAATGCATCCTGTGCCTGATATTGCGCCCAGGAAGCTGCCATCACGCCCGCATCTTTTGCTGAGTCGGAATAGCCAATCATCACCATCTGTTTGCCCTGAATCAGGCCGCGATACCAGTCGATATTGAGCAGCTGGGTCATGACATCGTTGGCGTTGTTCAGGTCATCGAGGGTTTCAAACAGCGGAGCAACCGGCATCGCAAACCCGATACCCGCTTCTTTCAGCAGCAGGTGGACAGCCAGTACGTCGGACGGCGTTTTCGCCATCGAGATCACGTAGGCGGCAATGGAGCCTTGCGGCGCTTCGGCAATCACCTGGCAGGTATCGAGCACTTCGCGCGTTTCGGCGCTTGGTTGCCAGTTGCGCGGCAGAAGCGGACGTTTGGAGTTCAGTTCGCGGATCAGGAACGCCTGTTTGTCGGCCTCTGACCAGCTTTCGTAGTCGCCGATACCGAGGTAGCGGGTCAGCTCGCCCAGCGCTTCGGTATGGCGGGTGCTCTCCTGACGGATATCAATACGGACCAGCGGTACGCCGAAACATTTCACGCGGCGCAGGGTGTCGAGCAGATCGCCGTTGGCGATAATACCCATGCCACACGCCTGAAGTGACTGGTAGCAAGCGTAGAGCGGTTCCCACAGTTCTTCGTTTTGTGTCAGCAGCCCTTCTGGTTTTGGCAGTTCTTCGCCTTTCAGGCGCGCTTCCAGCCATGCCTGTGTCGCCATCAGGCGAGAACGCAGGTTTTTCATCAGATAGCGATACGGTTCTGCGGCACCTTCTTCGCCAACCAGCGCCAGCAGTTCAGGGGTCGCTTCAACCATCGACAGTTCAGAAACCAGAACCTGAATATCTTTCAGGAACAGATCGGTGGCTTTCCAGCGGCTGAGCAGCAGGACGTGGCGGGTGATATCGGCAGTGACGTTCGGGTTGCCGTCGCGGTCACCGCCCATCCACGAGGTAAAACGTACCGGAACAAATTCGACGGGCAGTTTGTAGCCGAGATTCTCTTCCAGTTGTTCGTTCAGTTCGCGCAGGTAATTCGGTACGCCTTGCCACAGGCTGTTTTCTACTACGGCAAAGCCCCATTTGGCTTCATCTACCGGGCTTGGACGCAGCTTACGGATTTCATCGGTATGCCATGACTGGGCGATCAACTGGCGCAGGCGACGCATCAGCTGGTTGTGTTCGTAGTCAGCGATATCTTTGTTATCGAGCTGTTTTAAACAGGCGTTCACTTCCACCATTTTGTGGATCAGTGTACGACGGGTAATTTCGGTTGGGTGAGCCGTGAGGACCAGTTCCAGCGACAGCGATTCCACTGCTTTTTTGATGGTGTCTTCGCTCAGTTCCGGCTGGTTTTTCAGTTTACGCAGGGTGCGGGCGATCACTTCCGGGTTGCTGGCAGCTTCGCCTTTCGGCGAAATGCTGTGGTATTGCTCGGCGGTGTTGGCCAGGTTCAGGAACTGACTAAACGCACGCGCAACGGGCAGCAGCTCGTCGTTCGACAAATTTTGTAAGGTGGTGAGCAACTCCTGGCGGTTAGCATCATTGCCAGCGCGTGAAGATTTCGACAACTTACGGATAGTTTCTACGCGTTCAAGAATGTGTTCTCCCAACGCATCCTTGATGGTTTCTCCCAGCACTTTGCCGAGCATACTGACATTACTACGCAATGCGGAATATTGTTCGTTCATATTACCCCAGACACCCCATCTTATCGTTTGATAGCCCTGTATCCTTCATGTCGCATTGGCGCGAATATGCTCGGGCTTTGCTTTTCGTCGTCTTTTATAAAGCCACGTAAAAGCGGTGACGTCAAATGCTGCGAAATCGCTTCAGCAAACGAATAAATAGCAGGAATTTACGCCATTAAATTCACGACGCTTTAAATAAGCGTAACTTATGGAAATGTTAAAAAATCGCCATACATAACACCAAAGGTGTAGGTCGGATAAGATGCGCAAGCATCGCATCCGACATTATTGCGGCACCGGAGTTTGGCAACGGTGCCGGATGCGGCGCGAGCGCCTTATCCAGCCTACGTTTTAATGCCAGCAAAAATGGTGAATTACCTGGATAATCAACTCACGGGTGGGTTTAATAAACCGCGTCTCCAGATATTCATCAGGCTGATGAGCTTGATTGATGGAACCCGGACCGAGCACCAGCGTCGGGCATAACGTTTGAATAAACGGCGCTTCGGTACAGTAATTCACCACTTCGGTTTTTGCTCCGAGCAATTTCTCAACCACTTCAACCAGTTGATGATTCGGTGGGCATTCATAGCCAGGGATCGGCGGATGCAGCTCGTCGACCGTCAGACGACCCGGCCAGCGTTCGCTCACCGGAGCTAATGCATCGTTGAGCAAACCATTAAGTTCATTGAGTGTCATGCCAGGCAGCGGACGAATATCCATATGCAACTCACAGCAAGCGCAAATACGGTTAGAAGCGTCGCCACCGTGAATATGCCCGAGGTTGAGCGTAGGGTATGGCACGGTAAATGCTTCGTAGTGATAACGTTCTTTCAGGTTATCGCGCAATTGCAAAATATGCCCGATGGCGTCGTGCATTAGTTCGATAGCGTTAACTCCGCGTGCTGGATCGCTGGAGTGCCCCGACTGGCCCTGAATACGGATGGCGTTAGAGATATGACCTTTATGTGCGCGTACCGGTTGTAGTGACGTCGGTTCGCCAATGATGGCGCAATCCGGGCGCAGGGCGGTAGTTTCGGCAAAATAACGCGCTCCGGCCATACTGGTTTCTTCATCAGCAGTCGCCAGAATGTAGAGCGGTTTTTTCAGTTTCGTGACGTCGACATCGCGTAGCGCATCAAGGATAAACGCAAAAAAGCCTTTCATGTCGGCGGTGCCTAAGCCGTAAAGCTTGCCGTCATGCTCCGTCAGTGTAAACGGATCGCGCGTCCAGCGACCGTCATCAAATGGCACCGTATCGGTATGCCCCGCCAGCAACAAGCCGCCAGCCCCCTGTCCGTAACTGGCCAGCATATTAAATTTGTTGCGAGTTCCTGGAACAGGCTGCACTTCCACATTGAAGCCCAAATCTTTAAACCAGTCCGCCAGCAGAGTGATTAAATCTGCATTGCTTTGATCGAGTGCCTCTTCCGTAGCGCTTATTGAAGGTGTGGCAATCAGAGCGCGGTAAATCTCGATAAATGGCGGTAATTTGTTTTTCATTGTTGACACACCTCTGGTCATGATAGTATCAATATTCATGCAGTATTTATGAATAAAAATACACTAACGTTGAGCGTAATAAAACCCACCAGCCGTAAGGTGAATGTTTTACGTTTAACCTGGCAACCAGACATAAGAAGGTGAATAGCCCCGATGTTGAATACGCTGATTGTGGGTGCCAGCGGCTACGCTGGCGCAGAGCTAGTGACCTATGTAAATCGCCATCCGCATATGAACATAACCGCTTTGACTGTTTCAGCGCAAAGCAATGATGCGGGAAAGTTAATCTCCGATTTGCATCCGCAGCTAAAAGGCATCGTTGAGCTGCCGTTGCAGCCGATGTCGGATATCAGCGAGTTTAGCCCAGGGGTGGACGTAGTGTTTCTCGCCACCGCCCATGAAGTTAGCCACGATTTAGCGCCGCAGTTTCTTGAAGCGGGCTGCGTGGTGTTCGACCTTTCCGGCGCGTTTCGTGTTAACGACGCCACCTTCTATGAAAAATATTACGGCTTTACCCATCAATACCCGGAACTGCTGGAACAGGCAGCCTACGGTCTGGCGGAGTGGTGCGGTAATAAATTAAAAGAAGCGAATTTGATTGCGGTGCCAGGCTGTTATCCGACGGCGGCACAGCTGGCGCTGAAACCGTTGATTGATGCCGATCTTCTTGACCTCAATCAGTGGCCGGTGATCAACGCCACCAGCGGCGTGAGCGGTGCAGGACGTAAGGCAGCGATTTCAAATAGTTTTTGTGAAGTTAGCCTGCAACCGTATGGCGTCTTTACTCATCGCCATCAACCAGAGATCGCCACACACCTCGGTGCTGACGTTATCTTCACCCCACATCTGGGCAATTTCCCGCGCGGCATTCTCGAAACCATTACCTGCCGCCTGAAATCGGGTGTGACCCAGGCGCAAGTCGCGCAAGCGTTACAGCAGGCGTATGCCCATAAACCGCTGGTGCGGCTGTATGACAAAGGCGTTCCGGCGCTGAAAAATGTCGTTGGGCTGCCATTTTGCGATATCGGGTTTGCCGTTCAGGGCGAGCATCTGATTATTGTGGCGACCGAAGACAACTTACTGAAAGGCGCGGCGGCACAAGCGGTACAGTGCGCCAATATTCGTTTCGGCTATGCGGAAACGCAGTCTCTTATTTAAGGGTGCAATGATGAATCCATTAATTATCAAACTGGGCGGCGTACTGCTGGATAGTGAAGAGGCGCAGGAACGTCTGTTTAGCACATTGGTGAATTATCGTGAGTCACATCAGCGTCCGCTGGTGATTGTGCACGGCGGCGGTTGCGTGGTGGATGAGCTGATGAAAGGGCTGAATCTGCCGGTGAAAAAGAAAAACGGCCTGCGGGTGACGCCTGCTGATCAGATAGACATTATCACCGGAGCACTGGCGGGAACGGCAAATAAAACCCTGTTGGCATGGGCGAAGAAACATCAGATTGCGGCCGTAGGTTTGTTTCTCGGTGACGGCGACAGCGTCAAAGTGACCCAGCTTGATGAAGAGTTAGGTCATGTTGGACTGGCGCAGCCAGGTTCGCCTAAGCTTATCAACTCCTTGCTGGAGAACGGTTATCTGCCGGTGGTCAGCTCCATTGGCGTAACAGACGAAGGGCAACTGATGAACGTCAATGCCGACCAGGCGGCAACGGCGCTGGCGGCAACGCTGGGCGCGGATCTGATTTTGCTCTCCGACGTCAGCGGCATTCTCGACGGCAAAGGGCAACGCATTGCCGAAATGACCGCCGCGAAAGCAGAACAACTGATTGAGCAGGGCATTATTACTGACGGCATGATAGTGAAAGTGAACGCGGCGCTGGATGCGGCCCGCACGCTGGGCCGTCCGGTAGATATCGCTTCTTGGCGTTATGCGGAGCAGCTTCCGGCACTGTTTAACGGTATGCCGATGGGTACGCGGATTTTAGCTTAAGTTTTGTTAGCCGGAGGCGCAGCTTTCCGGCATTGAATTTCAAAATAAGGAAACAGAGTTATGGCACTTTGGGGCGGGCGTTTTACCCAGGCAGCAGATCAACGGTTCAAACAATTCAACGACTCACTGCGCTTTGATTACCGTCTGGCGGAGCAGGATATTGTTGGCTCTGTGGCCTGGTCCAAAGCCTTGGTAACGGTCGGCGTGTTAACCGCAGAAGAGCAGGCGCAACTGGAAGAGGCGCTGAACGTGTTGCTGGAAGATGTTCGCGCCAGGCCACAACAAATCCTTGAAAGCGACGCCGAAGATATCCATAGCTGGGTGGAAGGCAAACTGATCGACAAAGTGGGCCAGTTAGGCAAAAAGCTGCATACCGGGCGTAGCCGTAATGATCAGGTAGCGACTGACCTGAAACTGTGGTGCAAAGATACCGTTAGCGAGTTACTGACGGCTAACCGGCAGCTGCAATCGGCGCTGGTGGAAACCGCACAAAACAATCAGGACGCGGTAATGCCAGGTTACACTCACCTGCAACGCGCCCAGCCGGTGACGTTCGCGCACTGGTGCCTGGCCTATGTTGAGATGCTGGCGCGTGATGAAAGCCGTTTGCAGGATGCGCTTAAGCGTCTGGATGTCAGCCCATTAGGCTGTGGCGCGCTGGCGGGAACGGCCTATGAAATCGACCGTGAACAGTTAGCAGGCTGGCTGGGCTTTGCTTCGGCGACCCGTAACAGTCTGGACAGCGTTTCTGACCGTGACCATGTGTTGGAACTGCTTTCTGCTGCCGCTATCGGCATGGTGCATCTGTCGCGTTTTGCTGAAGATCTGATTTTCTTTAACACCGGCGAAGCGGGGTTTGTGGAGCTTTCGGACCGCGTGACTTCCGGTTCATCATTAATGCCGCAGAAGAAAAACCCGGATGCGCTGGAGCTGATTCGCGGTAAATGCGGCCGGGTGCAGGGTGCGTTAACCGGCATGATGATGACGCTGAAAGGTTTGCCGCTGGCTTACAACAAAGATATGCAGGAAGACAAAGAAGGTCTGTTCGACGCGCTCGATACCTGGCTGGACTGCCTGCATATGGCGGCGCTGGTACTGGACGGCATTCAGGTGAAACGTCCGCGTTGTCAGGAAGCGGCGCAGCAGGGGTATGCGAACGCCACTGAACTGGCGGATTACCTGGTGGCGAAAGGCGTACCTTTCCGCGAGGCGCACCATATTGTGGGTGAAGCGGTGGTGGAAGCCATTCGTCAGGGCAAACCGCTGGAAGATCTGCCACTCAGTGAGTTGCAGAAATTCAGTCAGGTGATTGGCGAAGATGTCTATCCGATTCTGTCGCTACAATCGTGCCTCGAAAAGCGTGCGGCAAAAGGCGGCGTCTCACCGCAGCAGGTGGCGCAGGCGATTGCTTTTGCGCAGGCTCGGTTAGAGTAATTTGTTTATATTGCTCCCCTGAAAATGGGGAGTTTACCACGCCTACAAAGTGCGACACTTCGTAGGCGGATAAGGCGTTTACGCCGCATCAGGCAGAAATTTGTCAGCATTCTGGTGTAATGCCGATCAGTTAAGGATCAGTTGACCGATCCAGTGGCTGTGTAAGAATCC
>NZ_JBQZXC010000006.1:0-61118 GCF_053555815.1 Shigella sp. SIG6
TACGCAAGCACCTTAAAATCACCATCATACACTAAATCAGTAAGTTGGCAGCATTACCAACCGACCGAACCGCAACGACGTTGATGATGGCGTGCAGGATATCCAGAATGATGTCAATCAATTAGCTGACAGCCTCGAATCTGTATTGAAGTCCTGGGGCAGCGACGCCAAAGGGGAAGCTGAAGCCGCACGCAGTAAAGCTCAGGCGTTGCTGAAAGAAACCAGGGCGCGAATGCATGGTCGTACTCGCGTCCAGCAAGCCGCGCGCGATGCCGTTGGCTGCGCGGATTCTTTTGTTCGTGAAAGACCCTAGTGTAGCGTGGGTACAGCAGCTGCGGTAGGTATTTTTATCGGCGCACTGTTAAGCATGCGCAAATCGTAGTGCAAAAATGATAATAAATACGCGTCTTTGACCCCGAAGCCTGTCTTCGGGGTTTCTTTTTGCCTGGTGAATCACAAAAATCCCCCTCCCCCGTCACGCTCATATCCAGGGTAATTTCGATCACTATTTGCTATATATTGTGTGGTTGAATCTTTTTTCAACTACATCTAGTATCTCTGTATCAACAGAGAGACAACCCGACGCGTATCATCGCGCCGTATCTTCATTTTAAACGGAAATACGAATCATGCGCATAACTATTTATACTCGTAACGATTGCGTTCAGTGCCACGCCACCAAACGGGCGATGGAAAACCGGGGCTTTGATTTTGAAATGATTAATGTCGATCGCGTTCCTGAAGCAGCGGAAGCGTTGCGTGCTCAGGGCTTTCGTCAGTTGCCGGTAGTGATTGCTGGCGATCTTAGCTGGTCTGGTTTCCGTCCGGACATGATTAACCGTCTGCATCCAGCGCCACACGCGGCCAGTGCATGAGCCAGCTCGTCTACTTCTCCAGCAGCTCCGAAAACACGCAGCGTTTTATCGAACGTTTAGGTCTGCCCGCGGTGCGCATCCCGCTCAATGAGCGGGAACGGATTCAGGTAGACGAGCCTTACATCCTGATCGTGCCCTCTTACGGCGGCGGCGGTACGGCTGGCGCGGTGCCACGACAGGTAATTCGCTTTTTAAACGACGAGCACAACCGGGCGTTGCTTCGCGGCGTTATTGCTTCTGGTAATCGCAACTTTGGTGAGGCGTATGGCCGCGCCGGAGATGTGATTGCCCGGAAATGCGGCGTGCCGTGGCTGTACCGTTTTGAACTCATGGGTACGCAAAGCGATATCGAAAACGTTCGTAAAGGAGTAACCGAATTTTGGCAACGACAACCGCAGAATGCCTGACGCAGGAAACGATGGATTACCACGCGCTGAATGCGATGCTTAATCTTTACGATAGCGCAGGTCGCATTCAGTTCGATAAAGACCGCCAGGCCGTTAACGCCTTTATTGCGACGCATGTGCGTCCGAACAGTGTGACCTTCAGTAGCCAGCAGCAGCGCCTGAACTGGCTGGTCAACGAAGGTTACTATGATGAAAGCGTTCTTAATCGCTACTCTCGCGACTTTGTCATTACGCTGTTTGCCCACGCACACACCAGCGGTTTTCGTTTCCAGACATTCCTCGGGGCATGGAAGTTTTACACCAGCTATACGTTGAAGACATTCGACGGTAAACGTTATCTGGAAGATTTTGCCGATCGAGTCACGATGGTGGCGCTGACGCTGGCACAAGGCGATGAGACGCTGGCGTTGCAACTGACCGATGAAATGCTGTCAGGACGCTTTCAGCCAGCCACGCCAACATTCCTCAACTGCGGTAAGCAGCAGCGCGGCGAACTGGTTTCCTGTTTTTTGCTGCGTATTGAAGACAATATGGAGTCGATTGGTCGGGCGGTAAATTCCGCACTGCAGCTGTCGAAACGCGGCGGCGGCGTAGCATTTTTGCTGTCGAATCTGCGGGAAGCGGGCGCGCCAATTAAACGTATTGAAAATCAATCTTCTGGCGTAATTCCGGTGATGAAAATGTTGGAAGACGCATTTTCCTATGCCAACCAACTCGGCGCGCGTCAGGGGGCAGGTGCAGTCTATTTACATGCTCATCATCCCGATATTCTGCGTTTTCTCGACACGAAACGGGAAAATGCCGACGAAAAAATCCGCATTAAAACACTGTCGCTGGGCGTGGTGATCCCGGATATCACTTTCCATCTGGCAAAAGAGAATGCGCAGATGGCGCTGTTTTCGCCCTATGACGTTGAGCGAGTTTATGGCAAGCCGTTTGCCGATATCGCCATTAGCGAACACTATGACGAACTGGTTGCCGATGAACGCATCCGCAAAAAATACCTCAACGCCCGTGATTTCTTCCAGCGACTGGCAGAAATCCAGTTTGAGTCCGGCTATCCCTACATCATGTATGAAGACACAGTAAACCGTGCTAACCCTATCGCCGGGCGCATAAATATGAGTAATCTCTGCTCAGAAATTTTGCAGGTTAACAGCGCCTCAGAGTATGACGAGAATCTCGACTATGCCCGCACAGGCCATGATATTTCCTGCAATTTAGGTTCGTTGAATATTGCGCACACCATGGATTCCCCCGATTTTTCCCGCACGGTAGAGACTGCCGTGCGCGGTTTAACGGCGGTGTCAGATATGAGTCATATCCGCAGCGTGCCGTCCATCGAAGCCGGAAATGCCGCCTCGCACGCCATCGGACTGGGGCAGATGAATTTACATGGTTATCTGGCGAGGGAAGGCATCGCTTATGGTTCGCCGGAAGCCCTGGATTTCACCAATCTCTATTTCTATACCATCACCTGGCACGCACTGCGTACCTCGATGTTGCTGGCGCGCGAACGCGGTGAAACCTTCGCCGGGTTCAAACAGTCACGCTATGCCAGTGGTGAATATTTCAGCCAATATCTGCAAGGTAACTGGCAGCCGAAAACGGCGAAAGTTGGCGAACTGTTTGCCCGCAGCGGTATTACGTTACCTACCCGTGAGATGTGGGCGCAACTGCGCGACGACGTGATGCGCTACGGCATATACAACCAGAATCTCCAGGCGGTGCCGCCAACCGGGTCTATCTCTTATATCAACCATGCTACGTCGAGTATTCATCCGATTGTGGCGAAAGTAGAGATACGCAAAGAGGGCAAAACAGGACGCGTTTACTACCCTGCCCCGTTTATGACTAACGAAAATCTGGCGCTGTATCAGGACGCTTACGAAATTGGCGCAGAAAAGATCATCGACACCTACGCGGAAGCGACTCGCCATGTCGATCAGGGGCTGTCGCTGACGCTGTTTTTCCCCGATACCGCCACCACTCGCGATATCAACAAAGCGCAGATTTACGCCTGGCGCAAAGGTATCAAAACGCTCTATTACATCCGCCTGCGTCAGATGGCGCTGGAAGGCACTGAAATTGAAGGCTGCGTCTCCTGTGCACTTTAAGGAATATCTATGAAACTCTCACGTATCAGCGCCATCAACTGGAACAAGATATCTGACGATAAAGATCTGGAGGTGTGGAATCGCCTGACCAGCAATTTCTGGCTACCAGAAAAGGTGCCGCTGTCGAACGATATTCCCGCCTGGCAGACATTAACTGTCGTAGAACAACAACTGACGATGCGCGTTTTTACTGGCCTGACGCTGCTCGACACGCTGCAAAATGTTATCGGCGCGCCTTCGCTGATGCTCGATGCGCTCACGCCTCATGAAGAGGCGGTATTATCGAATATCAGCTTTATGGAAGCGGTTCATGCCCGCTCTTACAGTTCGATTTTCTCGACGCTGTGCCAGACCAAAGATGTCGATGCCGCCTACGCCTGGAGTGAAGAAAACGCACCGTTGCAGCGAAAAGCTCAGATTATTCAGCAACATTATCGCGGTGATGATCCGCTGAAAAAGAAAATCGCCAGTGTGTTTCTTGAATCTTTTTTGTTCTATTCCGGTTTCTGGCTGCCGATGTATTTTTCCAGCCGCGGAAAGCTGACCAATACCGCGGACCTGATCCGTCTGATTATCCGCGATGAAGCAGTCCACGGTTACTACATAGGCTATAAATATCAGAAAAACATGGAAAAGATATCTCTGGGACAACGTGAAGAGTTGAAGAGTTTCGCCTTCGATTTGTTGCTGGAACTCTACGACAACGAGTTGCAATACACCGATGAGCTGTACGCCGAAACCCCGTGGGCTGACGATGTGAAAGCGTTTCTCTGTTACAACACCAATAAGGCTTTGATGAATCTGGGCTACGAACCGTTATTTCCCGCAGAAATGGCGGAAGTGAATCCGGCAATCCTCGCCGCGCTTTCGCCGAATGCAGATGAAAATCACGATTTCTTTTCCGGTTCAGGCTCCTCTTATGTGATGGGGAAAGCGGTTGAAACAGAAGATGAAGACTGGAATTTCTGAGGGTGTTATTTTCAAAAATATCACTACCCGCAGCAGGGAAATAATTCCCGCCAAATAGCTTTTTATCACGCAAATATTCTGTAGTGATCTACACTGATATTCTGTTGCATTATTCGCCTGAAACTACAATATTCAGGCGTTTTTTCGCTATCTATGACAAAAAATATCAACTTTTCTCGATTTGCTCTCAGCCCTTATATCACGGAAAATTCCGGCGATTTGCTCGCATCAATATTCATGCCACATTTGCCCTCAGGGGTTGCCTCAGATTCTCAGTATGTTAGGGTAGAAAAAAGTGACTATTTCCATTGGGTAATATATCGACATAAACAAATAAAGGAATCATTCTATTGCATGGCCATTAAATTAGAAATTAAAAATCTTTATAAAATATTTGGTGAGCATCCACAGCGAGCGTTCAAATATATCGAACAAGGACTTTCAAAAGAACAAATTCTGGAAAAAACTGGGCTATCGCTTGGCGTAAAAGACGCCAGTCTGGCCATTGAAGAAGGCGAGATATTTGTCATCATGGGATTATCCGGCTCGGGTAAATCCACAATGGTACGCCTTCTCAATCGCCTGATTGAACCCACCCGCGGGCAAGTGCTGATTGATGGTGTGGATATTGCCAAAATATCCGACGCCGAACTCCGTGAGGTGCGCAGAAAAAAGATTGCGATGGTCTTCCAGTCCTTTGCCTTAATGCCGCATATGACCGTGCTGGACAATACTGCGTTCGGTATGGAATTGGCCGGAATTAATGCCGAAGAACGCCGGGAAAAAGCCCTTGATGCACTGCGTCAGGTCGGGCTGGAAAATTATGCCCACAGCTACCCGGATGAACTCTCTGGCGGGATGCGTCAACGTGTGGGATTAGCCCGCGCGTTAGCGATTAATCCGGATATATTATTAATGGACGAAGCCTTCTCGGCGCTCGATCCATTAATTCGCACCGAGATGCAGGATGAGCTGGTAAAATTACAGGCGAAACATCAGCGCACCATTGTCTTTATTTCCCACGATCTTGATGAAGCCATGCGTATTGGCGACCGAATTGCCATTATGCAAAATGGTGAAGTGGTACAGGTCGGCACACCGGATGAAATTCTCAATAATCCGGCGAATGATTATGTCCGTACCTTCTTCCGTGGCGTTGATATTAGTCAGGTGTTCAGTGCGAAAGATATTGCCCGCCGGACACCGAATGGCTTAATTCGTAAAACTCCTGGCTTCGGCCCACGTTCGGCACTGAAATTATTGCAGGATGAAGATCGCGAATATGGCTACGTTATCGAACGCGGTAATAAGTTTGTCGGCGCAGTCTCCATCGATTCGCTTAAAACCGCGTTAACGCAGCAGCAAGGTCTTGATGCGGCGCTGATTGATGCGCCGTTAGCAGTCGATGCACAAACGCCTCTTAGCGAGTTGCTCTCTCATGTCGGACAGGCACCCTGTGCGGTGCCCGTGGTCGACGAGGACCAACAGTATGTCGGCATCATTTCGAAAGGAATGCTGCTGCGCGCTTTAGATCGTGAGGGGGTAAATAATGGCTGATCAAAATAATCCGTGGGATACCACGCCAGCGGCGGACAGTGCCGCGCAATCCGCAGACGCCTGGGGTACACCGACGACTGCACCGGCTGACGGCGGTGGTGCTGACTGGCTGACCAGTACGCCTGCGCCAAACGTCGAGCATTTTAATATTCTCGATCCGTTCCATAAAACGCTGATCCCGCTCGACAGTTGGGTCACTGAAGGGATCGACTGGGTTGTTACCCATTTCCGTCCCGTCTTCCAGGGCGTGCGCGTTCCGGTTGATTATATCCTCAACGGTTTCCAGCAATTGCTGCTGGGTATGCCAGCGCCAGTGGCGATTATCGTTTTCGCTCTCATCGCCTGGCAGATTTCCGGGGTCGGAATGGGCGTGGCGACGCTGGTCTCGCTGATTGCCATCGGCGCAATCGGTGCCTGGTCGCAGGCAATGGTGACTCTGGCGCTGGTGTTAACTGCCCTGCTGTTCTGTATCGTCATCGGTTTGCCGTTGGGGATATGGCTGGCGAGAAGTCCGCGAGCGGCGAAAATTATTCGTCCACTGCTTGATGCCATGCAGACCACGCCAGCGTTTGTTTATCTGGTGCCAATCGTCATGCTATTTGGTATCGGTAACGTGCCGGGCGTGGTGGTGACGATCATCTTTGCGCTGCCGCCGATTATCCGTCTGACCATTCTGGGGATTAACCAGGTTCCGGCGGATCTGATTGAAGCCTCGCGCTCATTCGGTGCCAGCCCGCGCCAGATGCTGTTCAAAGTTCAGTTACCGCTGGCGATACCGACCATTATGGCGGGCGTTAACCAGACGCTGATGCTGGCCCTTTCTATGGTGGTCATTGCCTCGATGATTGCCGTCGGCGGGCTGGGTCAGATGGTACTTCGCGGTATCGGTCGTCTGGATATGGGGCTTGCCACCGTTGGCGGCGTCGGGATTGTGATCCTCGCCATTATCCTCGATCGCCTGACGCAGGCCGTTGGGCGCGACTCACGCAGTCGCGGCAACCGTCGCTGGTACACCACTGGCCCTGTTGGTCTGCTGACCCGCCCATTCATTAAGTAACTCTGCACTTGCCCGGTGACGCCGGGCATTATCACCCTGCCAAAAAAAGGAATAACAATGCGACATAGCGTACTTTTTGCGACAGCGTTTGTCACGCTTATCTCTACACAAACTTTTGCTGCCGATCTGCCGGGCAAAGGCATTACTGTTAATCCAGTTCAGAGCACCATCACTGAAGAAACCTTCCAGACGCTGCTGGTCAGTCGTGCGCTGGAGAAATTAGGTTATACCGTCAACAAACCCAGCGAAGTGGATTACAACGTTGGCTACACCTCGCTTGCTTCCGGCGATGCAACCTTCACCGCCGTGAACTGGACGCCACTCCATGACAACATGTACGAAGCTGCCGGTGGCGATAAGAAATTTTATCGTGAAGGGGTATTTGTTAACGGCGCAGCACAGGGTTACCTGATCGATAAGAAAACCGCCGACCAATACAAAATCACCAACATCGCACAACTGAAAGATCCGAAGATCGCCAAACTGTTCGATACCAACGGCGACGGTAAAGCGGATTTAACCGGTTGTAACCCTGGCTGGGGCTGCGAAGGTGCGATCAACCACCAGCTTGCCGCGTATGAACTGACCAACACCGTGACGCATAATCAGGGGAACTACGCAGCGATGATGGCCGACACCATCAGTCGCTACAAAGAGGGCAAACCGGTGTTTTATTACACCTGGACGCCGTACTGGGTGAGTAATGAGCTGAAGCCAGGGAAAGATGTGGTCTGGTTGCAGGTGCCGTTCTCCGCACTGCCGGGCGATAAAAATGCCGATACCAAACTGCCGAATGGCGCGAATTACGGCTTCCCGGTCAGCACCATGCATATCGTTGCCAACAAAGCCTGGACCGAGAAAAATCCGGCGGCAGCCAAACTGTTTGCCATTATGCAGTTGCCAGTGGCCGATATTAACGCCCAGAACGCCATTATGCATGACGGCAAAGCCTCAGAAGGCGATATTCAGGGCCACGTTGATGGCTGGATCAAAGCCCACCAGCAGCAGTTCGATGGCTGGGTGAATGAGGCGCTGGCAGCGCAGAAGTAATTTTTATTCGGGCGGATAAGGCGTTTTCGCCTCATCCGCCGCTCTGTACACAATGCCTGATGCGACGCTGACGCGTCCTATCATGCCTACAAACCACATCGCACATTTCAACAAGCTATCTTTCATCCCATATTCATCAACATCCGCTATTATTGATTTCCAGCTTAATCATCACCTGATGAACAAAAATAATGACTAAACCTAATCATGAGCTTAGCCCGGCGCTGATCGTGCTGATGTCTATCGCCACCGGTCTGGCGGTAGCCAGTAACTATTACGCCCAGCCATTGCTCGACACCATCGCGCGTAACTTTTCCCTTTCCGCCAGTTCGGCAGGCTTTATTGTTACCGCCGCGCAGTTGGGCTATGCCGCAGGTCTACTGTTTCTTGTTCCCCTCGGTGATATGTTTGAACGCCGCCGCCTGATTGTCTCGATGACCTTACTGGCAGCGGGCGGTATGTTAATCACTGCCAGCAGTCAGTCACTGGCGATGATGATCCTCGGAACGGCATTAACCGGTTTATTCTCAGTCGTGGCACAAATTCTGGTTCCGCTGGCAGCGACGCTGGCTTCACCGGATAAACGCGGCAAAGTGGTTGGCACCATTATGAGCGGTCTGCTGTTGGGGATATTGCTGGCACGAACCGTTGCCGGGTTACTGGCAAACCTCGGCGGCTGGCGCACCGTCTTTTGGGTTGCTTCGGTGTTTATGGCACTGATGGCGCTGGCATTATGGCGTGGTCTGCCACAAATGAAATCAGAAACCCACCTCAACTACCCACAGTTGTTGGGTTCCGTTTTCAGCATGTTCATCAGCGATAAGATCCTGCGCACCCGCGCGTTGCTGGGCTGCATGACCTTTGCCAACTTCAGCATTCTCTGGACCTCAATGGCCTTTTTGCTTGCCGCTCCACCTTTTAACTACAGCGATGGTGACATTGGTCTGTTTGGGCTTGCGGGAGCTGCCGGAGCGTTGGGCGCTCGTCCGGCGGGCGGTTTTGCCGACAAGGGCAAATCGCACCACAACTTTCGGTCTGCTTCTGCTGTTACTTTCATGGCTGGCAATCTGGTTTGGTCACACTTCCGTACTGGCGTTGATTATCGGCATTCTGGTGCTGGACCTCACCGTACAGGGCGTGCATATCACTAACCAGACGGTAATTTATCGAATACATCCTGATGCGCGTAATCGCCTGACCGCAGGTTACATGACCAGCTACTTTATTGGCGGTGCCGCCGGTTCGCTAATTTCAGCCTCAGCCTGGCAACATGGCGGTTGGGCTGGCGTTTGTCTGGCTGGCGCGACGATTGCCCTGGTTAACTTATTGGTCTGGTGGCGAGGTTTTCATCGTCAGGAAGCCGCAAATTAAGCAATCAGCAACCGTTTTCGTGGCTTTACACTTATAATGGTGTTAAGAAGCCCATCAGTCTGATAAGGTTAAGATATTCATTCAGTCTATTTATAATATTAACAATCGTTAAGCGTACACTCTATGGAAAGCCCTACTCCACAGCCTGCTCCTGGTTCGGCGACCTTCATGGAAGGATGCAAAGACAGTTTACCGATTGTTATTAGTTATATTCCGGTGGCCTTTGCGTTCGGTCTGAATGCGACCCGTCTGGGATTCTCTCCTCTCGAAAGCGTTTTTTTCTCCTGCATCATTTATGCAGGCGCGAGCCAGTTCGTCATTACCGCGATGCTGGCAGCCGGGAGTAGTTTGTGGGTTGCTGCACTGACCGTCATGGCAATGGATGTTCGCCATGTTTTGTATGGCCCGTCACTGCGTAGCCGTATTATTCAGCGTCTGCAAAAATCGAAAACCGCCCTATGGGCGTTTGGCCTGACGGATGAGGTTTTTGCCGCCGCCACCGCAAAACTGGTACGCAATAATCGCCGCTGGAGCGAGAACTGGATGATCGGCATTGCCTTCAGTTCATGGTCATCGTGGGTATTTGGTACGGTAATAGGGGCATTCTCCGGCAGCGGCTTGCTGCAAGGTTATCCCGCCGTTGAAGCTGCATTAGGTTTTATGCTTCCGGCACTCTTTATGAGTTTCCTGCTCGCCTCTTTCCAGCGCAAACAATCTCTTTGCGTTACCGCAGCTTTAGTTGGTGCCCTTGCAGGCGTAACGCTATTTTCTATTCCCGTCGCCATTCTGGCAGGCATTGTCTGTGGCTGCCTCACTGCGTTAATCCAAGCATTCTGGCAAGGAGCGCCCGATGAGCTATGAGGTTCTGCTGCTTGGGTTACTGGTTGGCGCGGCGAATTATTGCTTCCGCTATTTGCCGCTGCGCCTGCGTGTGGGTAATGCCCGCCCAACCAAACGTGGCGCGGTAGGTATTTTGCTCGACACCATTGGCATCGCCTCGATATGCGCTCTGCTGGTTGTCTCTACCGCACCAGAAGTGATGCACGATACACGCCGTTTCGTGCCCACGCTGGTCGGCTTCGCGGTACTGGGTGCCAGTTTCTATAAAACACGCAGCATTATCATCCCAACACTGCTTAGTGCGCTGGCCTATGGGCTCGCCTGGAAAGTGATGGCGATTATATAACCCACAAGAATCATTTTTCTAAAACAATACATTTACTTTATTTGTCACTGTCGTTACTATATCGGCTGAAATTAATGAGGTCATACCCAAATGGATAGTTCGTTTACGCCCATTGAACAAATGCTAAAATTTCGCGCCAGCCGCCACGAAGATTTTCCTTATCAGGAGATCCTTCTGACTCGTCTTTGCATGCACATGCAAAGCAAGCTGCTGGAGAACCGCAATAAAATGCTGAAGGCTCAGGGGATTAACGAGACGTTGTTTATGGCGTTGATTACGCTGGAGTCTCAGGAAAACCACAGTATTCAGCCTTCTGAATTAAGTTGTGCTCTTGGATCATCCCGTACCAACGCGACGCGTATTGCCGATGAACTGGAAAAACGCGGTTGGATCGAACGTCATGAAAGCGATAACGATCGCCGCTGCCTGCATCTGCAATTAACGGAAAAAGGTCACGAGTTTTTGCGCGAGGTTTTACCACCGCAGCATAACTGCCTGCATCAACTCTGGTCCGCGCTCAGCACAACAGAAAAAGATCAGCTCGAGCAAATCACCCGCAAATTGCTCTCCCGTCTCGACCAGATGGAACAAGACGGTGTGGTTCTCGAAGCGATGAGCTAACGCGTCATCTCGCTCAAAAATCCAGATTTATAAAAGAAAAAATGACCGGCCAGCATCGCAACATGCTGGCCTTTTTGGCAAGCAGGTCGGCTCAGCCGATGAGTTAAGAAGATCGTGGAGAACAATATGAGCGCAAATGCGGAGACTCAAATCCCGCAGCAACCGGTAAAGAAGAGCGGCAAACGTAAGCGTCTGCTCCTCCTTCTCACCTTGCTCTTTATAATTATTGCCGTAGCGATAGGGATTTATTGGTTTTTGGTACTGCGTCATTTCGAAGAAACCGATGACGCATACGTGGCAGGGAATCAGATTCAAATTATGTCTCAGGTGTCTGGCAGCGTGACGAAAGTCTGGGCCGATAACACCGATTTTGTAAAAGAAGGCGATGTTCTGGTCACTCTCGACCCGACAGATGCTCGCCAGGCGTTTGAAAAAGCCAAAACTGCACTGGCTTCCAGCGTTCGCCAAACCCACCAGCTGATGATTAACAGCAAACAGTTGCAGGCGAATATTGAGGTGCAAAAAATCGCCCTCGCGAAAGCACAAAGCGACTACAACCGCCGTGTGCCGCTGGGCAATGCCAACCTGATTGGTCGCGAAGAGCTGCAACACGCCCGCGACGCCGTCACCAGTGCCCAGGCGCAACTGGACGTCGCTATTCAACAATACAATGCCAATCAGGCGATGATTCTGGGGACTAAACTGGAAGAACAGCCTGCCGTGCAACAGGCTGCCACCGAAGTACGTAACGCCTAGCTGGCGCTGGAGCGTACCCGTATTGTCAGTCCGATGACCGGTTATGTTTCCCGTCGTGCCGTGCAACCGGGTGCGCAAATTAGCCCAACGACGCCGCTGATGGCGGTCGTTCCAGCCACCAATATGTGGGTGGATGCCAACTTTAAAGAGACGCAGATTGCCAATATGCGCATCGGTCAGCCGGTCACCATCACCACCGATATTTACGGCGATGATGTGAAATACACCGGTAAAGTGGTTGGTCTGGATATGGGCACAGGTAGCGCGTTCTCACTGCTTCCGGCGCAAAATGCGACCGGTAACTGGATCAAAGTCGTTCAGCGTCTACCTGTGCGTATCGAACTGGACCAGAAACAGCTGGAGCAATACCCGCTGCGCATTGGTTTGTCCACGCTGGTGAGCGTCAATACCACTAACCGTGACGGTCAGGTACTGGCAAATAAAGTACGTTCAACACCGGTCGCGGTAAGTACCGCGCGTGAAATCAGCCTGGCACCTGTCAATAAACTGATCGACGATATCGTAAAAGCTAACGCTGGCTAATCCAGAGGTGCGTGTGATGCAACAGCAAAAACCGCTGGAAGGCGCGCAACTGGTCATTATGACGATTGCGCTGTCACTGGCGACATTCATGCAGGTGCTGGACTCCACCATTGCTAACGTGGCGATCCCCACTATCGCCGGGAATCTGGGCTCATCGCTCAGCCAGGGAACGTGGGTAATCACTTCTTTCGGGGTGGCGAATGCCATCTCGATCCCGCTTACCTGCTGGCTGGCAAAGCGCGTCGGGGAAGTGAAACTGTTCCTTTGGTCCACCATCGCCTTTGCTATTGCGTCGTGGGCGTGTGGTGTCTCCAGCAGCCTGAATATGCTGATCTTCTTCCGCGTGATTCAGGGGATTGTCGCCGGGCCGTTGATCCCGCTTTCGCAAAGTCTATTGCTGAATAACTACCCGCCAGCCAAACGCTCGATCGCGCTGGCGTTGTGGTCGATGACGGTGATTGTCGCGCCAATTTGCGGCCCGATCCTCGGCGGTTATATCAGCGATAATTACCACTGGGGCTGGATATTCTTCATCAACGTGCCGATTGGCGTGGCGGTGGTGTTGATGACACTGCAAACTCTGCGCGGACGTGAAACCCGCACCGAACGGCGGCGGATTGATGCCGTGGGGCTGGCACTGCTGGTTATTGGTATCGGCAGCCTGCAGATTATGCTCGACCGCGGTAAAGAGCTGGACTGTTTTTCATCACAGGAAATTATCATTCTTACCGTGGTGGCGGTGGTGGCTATCTGCTTCCTGATTGTCTGGGAGCTGACCGACGATAACCCGATAGTCGATCTGTCGTTGTTTAAGTCGCGCAACTTCACCATCGGCTGCTTGTGTATCAGCCTCGCGTATATGCTCTACTTCGGCGCTATTGTTCTGCTGCCGCAGTTGTTGCAGGAGGTCTACGGTTACACGGCGACCTGGGCAGGTTTGGCCTCTGCGCCGGTAGGGATTATTCCGGTGATTCTGTCGCCGATTATCGGCCGCTTCGCGCATAAACTGGATATGCGGCGGCTGGTAACCTTCAGCTTTATTATGTATGCCGTCTGCTTCTACTGGCGTGCCTATACCTTTGAACCAGGTATGGATTTTGGCGCGTCGGCCTGGCCGCAGTTTATCTAGGGGTTTGCGGTGGCCTGCTTCTTTATGCCGCTGACCACCATTACGCTGTCTGATTTGCCACCGGAACGACTGGCGGCGGCATCGAGCCTCTCTAACTTTACGCGAACGCTGGCGGGGTCTATCGGCACGTCGATAACCACGACCATGTGGACCAACCGCGAGTCGATGCACCATGCGCAGTTGACTGAGTCGGTAAACCCGTTCAACCCGAATGCCCAGGCGATGTACAGTCAACTGGAAGGGCTTGGGATGACGCAACAGCAGGCATCAGGCTGGATTGCCCAGCAGATAACCAATCAGGGGCTGATTATTTCCGCCAATGAGATCTTCTGGATGTCAGCCGGGATATTCCTCGTACTGCTGGGGCTGGTGTGGTTTGCTAAACCGCCATTTGGCGCAGGTGGCGGCGGAGGCGGTGCGCACTAAGTACAACTAAGCCAGTTCATTTGAACTGGCTTTTTTCAATTAATTGTGAAGATAGTTTACTGACTAGATGTGCAGTTCCTGCAACTTCTCTTTCGGCAGTGCCAGTTCTTCGTTGCTGTTGATGCGTACGTCACGTTCCAGAATGCTACGCGCAATATCCTGCGCTTCCTGCAACGAGTGCATCTGGTAAGTGCCACACTGGTAGACGTTCAGTTCCGGGATCTGATTCTGATCCTGCACTTTCAGCACGTCTTCCATTGCCGCTTTCCAGGCATCAGCAACACGCTGCTCATCTGGCGTACCAATCAGACTCATATAAAAACCGGTGCGGCAGCCCATTGGCGAGATATCGATAATCTCTACACCATTACCGTTAAGATGGTTACGCATAAAACCAGCAAACAGGTGCTCCAGGGTATGGATCCCTCTTTCTGGCATCACTTCTTTGTTCGGCACGCAGAAGCGCAGATCGAACACGGTGATTGCGTCGCCATGCGGGGTGTTCATTGTTTTCGCCACCCGAACTGCAGGCGCTTCCATCCGGGTATGATCGACTGTGAAGCTATCTAACAACGGCATTTAGCCACCTCCGGTAATTTTTTTAAAAATTTTCTGAACTCTTTCTTCCCAGGCGAGTCTGAGTATATGAAAGACGCGCATTTGTTATCATCATCCCTGAATTCAGAGATGAAATTTTGGCCACTCACGAGTGGCCTTTTTCTTTTCTGTCAGGCGTGTTTTTCCAGCCACACCGCAAACGGTTCGGTATCAGCGGTTTCCATTTCCTGCTGACGGCGTTCAGATGCCTCGCGCTCGGCTACAAAATCCTCTTCGCGCAGAATTTCCAGCGGCTCTTCACGCAGCAGATTACGGTAGGCTTCTGCAAACGCTTTGCCTGTTCCGCCAATACCAGTATCAATCATAGACCTTAAGATACGGGCAGAGAAAGTCAGATCGGGATTATCGAAGCAGGCAACCAGTTCATCACACACTTTCTGATACGCTTCGCCGCCGTTAATGCTATCCAGCGTTTGCGCGACGCGTTTCAGATCGCGGAACAGATCTTTACCCACCTGCAGTAACGGGAACTGCGCGGTTTCGCAGCCGATACCCAGCGTCAGGCCCGGTTTGCGACCTTCAAGGATCACCCGGTTCCAGTTAACGCGCGTACAGGCAAGTTCGCTACTGCTCATTTCCGGTGCATCAGCCAGCGCACACCAGACCATAAACAGGTCGAGGAATCGCACCTGCTGTTCATCTACACCAATCGGCGAGAACGGGTTGATGTCCAGCGAACGCACTTCAATATATTCAATGCCGCCACGTAACAGCGCATCAGAAGGTGACTCGCCGCTGCGGGTAACGCGTTTTGGACGAATCGGCGCATACAGTTCGTTTTCAATCTGCAGCACGTTGCTATTGATTTGCAGCCTCTTACCGTCTTTCTCAATACCAATCTTCGCGTACTCTTCCGATGGCGTTTTGATTGCCTGTTTAAGGCCCGCTACGTACTCGTAAAGATCGTTGAAGGTAATACCAAGATTGCTTTGCGATTTATTGGTATAGCCGAGATCGCTCAAACGAAGAGAGGTCGCATACGGCAGGTAATACATACCGCACTCGGTTTTCTCAAACGGCAGCGACGTTGGTTTTCCTTGCAGGAAAGAAGAACAAATCGCCGGAGATGCACCAAACAGATAAGGAATGACCCAACCGAAACGATAGTAATTGCGGATAACGCGGAAATAGCCCGCAGAAATTTTCTCTTTGGCATCAGCGCCCGAGATATCACCGCACTTCGCTTGCCAGAATGCCATTGGCAAAGAGAAATTGTAGTGCACGCCGGAAATGGTTTGCATCAGTGCGCCGTAGCGATTTTTCAGCCCTTCACGATACAGCGTTTTAAAGCGTCCGGTGTTAGAAGTGCCGTACTGTGCCAGTTCGATGTCCTGACCTTCTGCGATGTAGCATGGCATACTTAACGGCCACATCCGCTCATCGCCCATATTGCGCGCCGTATAACGATGCAGATCGCGCATAAAGGTCAGCATATGTTCAATATCACCATCCACTGGTGTAATGAATTCCAGCAATGCTTCCGCAAAATCGGTAGTAATCCATTTGTGCGTCAGTGCGGAACCTAATGCTTCAGGATGACCTGTTGTTGCCAGTGTGCCATCAGCATTAACACGCAAAGTTTCGCGCTCCAGCCCACGCTGTATCCCTTTTAACGCCTGAGGATGTTTTTCCAGCCAGGCCAGCGCCTGTGATACGTCCGGGATCAAATTGACCTCCCGCCTGTCAAAATCGTTTTAATTAGCATAACTGTAATGGTGACCATATGTGCAGGCCTACAATTAGTGCCACCACATCATGCCCTGAACGGTCGCTGCTGCAACTGCAACATAGCGTAACGCTTTACCAAGGCACAAAAAAAAGATTACTGGCCCCCAGGAGATGCGCATCCATCCCGCTAACAGACACAGTAAATCGCCAACCACGGGCATCCAGCTTAATAATAGCGTGACTGCACCATAGCGTTTCAGCCAGCCGGTAGCTTTCTCTTGCCAGCGCGATGTTTTACGCAATGGAAAGAAACGCCCAAGGATAACGTTAGTTAACCCTCCAAGGCTATTACCCATTGTTGCTGTTAAAACTAAAACCCAGGGATGACTGATCCCGGAAAGCAACATTGCCACCAGCACGACTTCGGAGTTGCCGGGTAATAGTGTAGCGCTGAGAAAACTACTGGCAAACAACGAGAAAAGCGATAACGCTTCACTCACAGCAAGCGAACATCCACAGCGTCCATGCCTGCTGCACGGGCCGCCTGAATACCGAAATCGGCATCTTCAAAGACCACACACTGCGTCGGTTGCACGCCCATACGCTGCGCGCACAACAAAAATGTGTCTGGCGCGGGTTTATGGTGTTTGACGTGATCAGCAGCGACGACGGCGTCAAAATAACGGCGTAATCCCAGGTGCGCCAGCAATGCCTCAGCGATGGCGCTTTCACTCCCCGTTCCTACAGCCATTGGGCGACGACCATGCCAACTTTTCACCACTTCAACAAGAGGAAGCGGCTCGACACTATCCAGCAGCATACTTCTTACTGCTTCTGTTTTTTCACGCGCTAACGCATGCGGGTCGAGATCGGCCTGATTCAGCTCAATAATTGCCTGAGCAATACGCCAGGTGGGCGATCCATTAAGCGCAATCATCGCCTGAATATCGTACTGAAGACCGTAGTGCCCTAATACTTCGCGCCACGCTTTACGGTGCGTAGGCTCCGTATCCAGGATTGTGCCATCCATATCAAAAATTAAACCTGCATAACGCTCGTACATGGTCTTCTCGCAAGTCGAAAAATATGACGCTACTTTAGCGTAATTGCTTGATTTTGTCGCTGATGGCGAAGGAGAAGAAAATTCAGGAAACGGATAAAGTAGTTATTTAGAAATGAGATATTTTTGAAGGAAATTTTTTGGAGAATATGGTGCATCCGGGAGGATTCGAACCTCCGACCGCTCGGTTCGTAGCCGAGTACTCTATCCAGCTGAGCTACGGATGCATCGGGAAACTTACTTTACTGCAGATTTTTTGATACCGCTACTAAAGCCGTATCAAGTAAGAGATGGTGCATCCGGGAGGATTCGAACCTCCGACCGCTCGGTTCGTAGCCGAGTACTCTATCCAGCTGAGCTACGGATGCAAATGGCGGTGAGGCGGGGATTCGAACCCCGGATGCAGCTTTTGACCGCATACTCCCTTAGCAGGGGAGCGCCTTCAGCCTCTCGGCCACCTCACCACACGCCTCTTACGAGTGCTTCGAAGAACTTGTTTATCGCTCATCGTCGCTGCGTGGCGCACATATTACTTTCTGAGACTTATAAGTCAAACAATTTTTCCCACACTTTTATCGTTTGCACACTTCACGCTCAATTAGTCTGTAAAAACGTCAAAAAGAGTGTTTTATCTACAGAAAAACGGAGGTCTGGCAGATAGCAGTAATGCAAAAAAATGGAGACTTAAGTTGAATGAACGGGAGTAAAGCGAAAAGACTATAGAGTGAAGGAGAAATTTTGAGGGTGCGTCTCACCGATAAAGATGAGACGCGGAAAGATTAGTAACTGGACTGCTGGGATTTTTCAGCCTGGATACGCTGGTAGATCTCTTCACGGTGAACAGAAACTTCCTTCGGGGCATTTACGCCAATACGTACCTGGTTGCCCTTTACCCCTAAAACTGTCACGGTGACCTCATCCCCAATCATGAGGGTCTCACCAACTCGACGAGTCAGAATCAGCATTCTTTGCTCCTTGAAAGATTAAAAGAGTCGGGTCTCTCTGTATCCCGGCATTATCCATCATATAACGCCAAAAAGTAAGCAATGACAAACACATTACATGTAAGCAGTCATGGCATTACATTCTGTTAAACCTAAGTTTAGCCGATATACACAACTTCAACCTGACTTTATCGTTGTCGATAGCGTTAATGCGAATGCCGTGAAGCGAGTCCACGGCATTGCCTGACGCTTATATTATTGCAATTTCGCGCTGACCCAGCCTTTCACACTGGCTAACGCTGCAGGTAAGGCCGCAGCATCCGTACCACCGGCTTGCGCCATGTCAGGACGTCCACCACCCTTGCCGCCCACCTGCTGAGCGACCATACCAATCAGTTCCCCTGCTTTCACACGATCTGTGACGTCCTTAGATACGCCTGCAATCAGAGAAACCTTACCTTCGGCTACCGTTGCCAGCACGATAATTGTCGACCCCAGCTGATTTTTTAAATCGTCAACCATGGTACGCAACATTTTCGGCTCAACACCGCTAAGCTCGCTAACCAACAGCTTAACACCATTAACATCAATTGCCTTACTGGAAAGATTTGCGCTCTCCTGTGCGGCAGCTTGTTCTTTAAGCTGTTGTAGTTCTTTTTCTAACTGACGCGTACGTTCCAGTACTGAGCGCACTTTATCCGCCAGATTATTGCTATCGCCTTTCAGCAGATGCGCGACTTCGCTTAAGCGATCGCTGTCTGCATGAACGGTGGTGATAGCGCCTTCTCCGGTTACCGCTTCGATACGACGAACGCCTGCAGCAGTACCCGATTCAGAGATGATGCGGAACAGACCAATATCACCAGTGCGGCTGGCGTGAGTACCGCCACACAGCTCGGTGGAGAAATCGCCCATGCTCAGCACGCGTACACGCTCATCATACTTCTCGCCGAACAGCGCCATCGCACCTTTCGCTTTCGCCGCTTCGAGATTCATGATGTTGGTTTCGATCGGCAAATTGCGACGAATCTGTGCGTTCACCAGGTCTTCGACCGCACGAATCTCTTCCGGTTTCATCGCTTCGTTGTGTGAGAAGTCGAAGCGCAGCATCTTGTCGTTAACCAGTGAACCTTTCTGCGATACATGAGTCCCCAGAACCTGGCGCAGCGCAGCGTGCATCAGGTGCGTTGCGGAGTGATTCAGACGAATACGGGCGCGACGAGCCTCATCAATATCAGCCTGCACAGCGTCGCCCACTTTCAGAGAACCCGCAGCAAGTTTACCGATGTGACCAATCGCCTGGCCGTATTTCTGCGTATCTTCCACCGCGAAGGAGAAGTTAGCGCCTTTCAGTTCGCCTTTATCACCAACCTGACCGCCGGATTCCGCATAGAATGGCGTTTGATCCAGCACGACCACAGCTTCCTGGCCTGCATTGATGGCATCAACCGCTTTACCATCAACAAACAGCGCGGTCACTTTGCCGTTCAGTTCCAGATGGTCATAGCCTTTAAATTCAGATGCACTATCAACACGGATCATTGCGTTGTAATCGGCACCAAAGCCGCTGGCTTCGCGCGCGCGACGACGCTGCTCTTCCATTGCTGCTTCAAAACTAGCTTCGTCAACTTTGATGTTGCGCTCACGACAAACATCAGCCGTTAGGTCAACCGGGAAGCCATAGGTGTCGTACAGACGGAAAGCCGTTTCACCATCCAGCGTATCACCAGAAAGTTTTGCCAGCTCTTCATCCAGCAACGCCAGACCGCGCTCCAGAGTACGGGCAAACTGCTCTTCTTCAGTCTTCAGCACCTGCTCAACCTGCGCCTGCTGGCGTTTCAGGTCTTCACCCGCAGAGCCCATAACGTCGATCAGCGGACCAACCAGTTTGTAGAAGAAGGTTTCTTTCGCGCCGAGCATATTGCCGTGACGCACTGCGCGACGAATGATACGACGCAGTACATAACCACGGTTTTCATTGGACGGCATTACGCCATCCGCGATCAGGAACGCACAAGAACGAATGTGGTCAGCGATTACGCGCAGCGATTTATTGCTCAGATCGGTCGCGCCAGTGACTTTCGCTACCGCCTGGATCAACGTGCGGAACAGGTCGATGTCATAGTTAGAGTTAACGTGTTGCAGCACCGCAGCAATACGCTCCAGACCCATACCGGTATCTACAGACGGCTTCGGCAGCGGTTCCATCGTGCCATCTGCCTGGCGGTTGAACTGCATGAAGACGATGTTCCAGATCTCAATGTAGCGGTCGCCGTCTTCTTCCGGACTTCCCGGAGGGCCACCCCAAATGTGGTCGCCGTGATCGTAGAAGATTTCGGTGCACGGGCCGCACGGACCAGTGTCACCCATCTGCCAGAAGTTGTCAGATGCGTATGGCGCACCTTTGTTATCTCCGATGCGAATAATACGTTCGCGCGGGATCCCGACTTCTTTTTCCCAGATTTCGTAGGCTTCGTCGTCGCTTTCATAGACGGTAACCCACAGACGCTCTTTCGGCAGGGCAAACCATTTTTCGCTGGTCAGCAGTTCCCATGCAAACTGAATGGCATCGTGTTTGAAATAGTCGCCGAAGCTGAAGTTGCCCAGCATTTCGAAGAAGGTATGGTGACGTGCGGTGTAACCGACGTTTTCCAGGTCGTTGTGTTTACCACCCGCACGCACGCAGCGTTGGGAAGTGGTAGCGCGGGAATAATTACGCTTGTCGAGCCCAAGGAACACATCCTTGAACTGGTTCATCCCGGCGTTGGTAAACAACAAAGTTGGGTCGTTATGGGGTACCAGGGAGCTGCTGGCAACTACCTGATGTCCCTTACTATGGAAAAAGTCGAGAAACGCCTGACGGATCTCAGCGGTGCTCTTGCTCATAATTATCCTGAAATCAAGCTAACGAAATATCGCCACCAGCTCCAGCGTGTCTTAACCGCCGGGCTGGTAACTGAAAAGTGGGAATAAGATAAGTTTTCTTGACTGGGAAGTAAAATACCGTATGCGTTCAGTCGGCAAAATTTCGCCAAATATCCTGGATATCTTCCATCAGATAGCCACGATAGAGCAGAAAACGCTGGATCTTAACTTTTTCTGAAAAGACAGTTGGCAAAGGTTCACCATATTTTCGCGTCCCCTGATCGCGCGCCAGTGCGCACCAGTCGATGTCACATTCACGCATCGCTTTTTCTGTCGCTTCGCGGGAAATACCTTTCTGATTCAGTTCCTGACGAATACGTGCAGGTCCATAACCTTTGCGGCTACGGCTGGCGATAAAGCGCGCAACAAATCGGCTGTCATCGAGATAGCCATGTTCATGGCACTAGGCAATAACGCGCTCGTAATCTTCTGCCGTAGCATCAATCTCTTCTGGGCCATTTTTGCCCATAATCGGTGCCGCGAGTTTACGTCGCAGTTCTTGCTCACTGTGATCGCGCACCGCCAGAATGCGTACCGCACGATCCAACAGGCGAGCATATGCCGGGCGACGGGATGTTGATTCTGTCATGGCATATCCTTACAACTTAAAAAAGCAAAAGGGCCGCAGATGCGACCCAGGTTTTGCTGATAAACAGATTTAATAGTCAATGAGTATGCAGAATGTTCCCGCAGGCCCAATTCGTTAGAGGATCGAGGTGAGAGTAATTTTTCACGCCAGTGCTGGCCTGTTCCCCTCACCCTAACCCTCTCCCCAAAGGGGCGAGGGGACCGTCCGTGCACACATTATCTATTATCATCAATAACGAACGATTAAAAATCTTCGTTAGTTTCTGCTACGCCTTCGCTGTCATCTACAGAGAAATCCGGCGTTGAGTTCGGGTTGCTCAGCAGCAACTCACGTACTTTCTTCTCGATCTCTTTCGCGGTTTCCGGGTTATCTTTCAGCCAGGCAGTTGCATTCGCTTTACCCTGACCGATCTTCTCACCTTTGTAGCTGTACCACGCGCCTGCTTTCTCGATCAGCTTCTCTTTTACGCCCAGGTCAACCAGTTCGCCGTAGAAGTTGATACCTTCGCCGTAGAGGATCTGAAATTCAGCCTGTTTAAACGGTGCAGCGATTTTGTTCTTCACCACTTTCACGCGGGTTTCGCTACCCACCACGTTTTCGCCCTCTTTCACCGCGCCGATACGACGGATGTCGAGACGAACAGAGGCGTAGAATTTCAGCGCGTTACCACCGGTAGTGGTTTCCGGGTTACCGAACATCACACCAATTTTCATACGGATCTGGTTGATGAAGATCAGCAGCGTGTTGGACTGCTTCAGGTTACCCGCCAACTTACGCATCGCCTGGCTCATCATACGTGCCGCAAGGCCCATGTGAGAGTCGCCGATTTCGCCTTCGATTTCCGCTTTCGGCGTCAGTGCCGCCACGGAGTCAACGACGATAACGTCTACTGCGCCAGAACGCGCCAGGGCGTCACAGATTTCCAGTGCCTGCTCGCCGGTGTCCGGCTGGGAGCACAGCAGGTTATCGATATCGACGCCCAGTTTACGTGCGTAGATTGGGTCCAGCGCGTGTTCAGCATCGATAAACGCACAGGTTTTACCTTCACGCTGAGCTGCGGCGATCACCTGCAGCGTCAGCGTGGTTTTACCGGAAGATTCCGGTCCGTAGATTTCGACGATACGGCCCATCGGCAGACCACCTGCCCCAAGCGCGATATCCAGTGAAAGCGAACCGGTAGAGATGGTTTCCACATCCATGGAACGGTCTTCACCCAGGCGCATGATGGAGCCTTTACCAAATTGTTTCTCAATCTGGCCCAGTGCTGCCGCCAACGCTTTCTGTTTGTTTTCGTCGATAGCCATTTTTACTCCTGTCATGCCGGGTAATACCGGATAGTCAATATGTTCTGTTGAAACAATTATACTGTATGCTCATACAGTATCAAGTGTTTTGTAGAAATTGTTGCCACAAGGTCTGCAATGCATACGCAGTAGCCTGACGACGCACCGCATCACGGTCGCCGCTGAAGCATTCCCGCCGGGTAATGCCTTCACCGCGGGCAGTGGCAAAAGCAAACCAGACGGTGCCGACAGGCTTCTCTTCACTGCCGCCATCCGGCCCGGCGATACCACTAATAGACACGGCATAATCAGCACGAGCCGCTTTCAGTGCACCTATCGCCATTTCCACCACGACGGGTTCACTCACCGCGCCATGCTGCGCCAGCGTCTCTTCGCGTACGCCGATCATCTGCGCTTTGGCTTCGTTACTGTAGGTGACAAATCCGCGTTCAAACCAGGCGGAGCTACCGGCAATATCGGTAATCACTTTCGCTACCCAACCACCGGTACAAGACTCGGCAGTTGTTACGGTTGCGCCACGGGCTTTCAGCGCCTGCCCAACCTGTTCGCTTAACTGCATCAGTTCACTGTCAGTCATCACAACCTCTGTCAGTCAAAAATTTATGCCGGACAAGATAGCACTTTCGTCAGGAAGATGGTGTTGGCGTTGCAATTTTACGAGGAGGATTCAGAAAAAAGCTGATTAGCCAGAGGGAAGCTCACGCCCCCCTCTTGTAAATAGCTACTGTACTCGCGCCAGCGCCACGGCTTGTCCTAACTGCCAGACCGCCATTGCGTAATGGGTGCTGTGGTTGTAACGGGTGATGGTGTAGAAGTTCGGCAGACCGTACCAGTACTGGTAGCCGGTGCCAACATCCAGACGCAGCAGGCTGGCTTGTTGATGGTTGCCCAGCGGCTGCTGTGGCGTTAAACCTGCGGCGGCAAGCTGCGAAATGCTGTACTTAGTTTTGAAACCATTTGGCAAGCCTGGAGCCTGACCGTTTGCCATTATCGCGACCTGATCGCCTTTCACCCAGCCGTGCGCTTTGAAATAGTTCGCCACGCTACCGATCGCATCAACCGGATCCCACAGGTTGATATGCCCGTCGCCGCTGAAATCTACCGCATATTGTTTGTAAGACGACGGCATAAACTGTCCGTAGCCCATCGCCCCGGCAAAGGAACCTTTCAGATTGAGCGGATCGTCCTGCTCGTCGCGCGCCATCAGCAGGAAGGTTTCCAGCTCGCCAGAGAAATACTCCGCGCGGCGTGGGTAGTTAAATGACAGCGTTGCCAGCGCATCGAGGATGCGAGTTTTCCCCATCACGCGCCCCCAGCGGGTTTCAACGCCGATAATCCCGACGATAATTTCCGGCGGTACGCCATACACCTGCCACGCGCGATTCAACGCATCTTCATACTGATTCCAGAAAACCACACCGTTCTGCACGTTGTCCGGCGTAATAAATTTTTTGCGATAACGCAGCCATGCGCCGTTCGGACCTGATGGCGGTTTCACCGATGTGGTTGGTGCCTGGTTATCCATCAGCCGCAGTACCGAATCCAGACGCTTCGCCTGGGAGAGAATTTCCTGCAACTGCTGACGATCGAAACCGTGTTTGTTCACCATTTTGTCGATGAACTGCTGGGCATTCGGGTTATTAGCGAAATCGCCGCCCATCTGCATCACATTGTGCTGCGGCTCAAGCAGGAAGCCGCCAGACGGCGTTCCGGTGGTCGTTTCAGTCTCAGTAGGTTTTGGCTTGCTGCTACAGGCGGCAAGCAACACAAAAAGGGGAAGCAATGTTACATAACGACGCTTGAACATGAGGGGTCCATTTAACAGATTCAACCAAGGGCAAGTATGGTAAAGCATCACGCCCCGCACAAGGAAGCGGTAGTCACTGCCCGATACGGACTTTACATAACTCAACTCATTCCCCTCGCTATACTTTTATTCAAACTTTCAAATTAAAATATTTATCTTTCATTTTGCGATCAAAATAACACTTTTAAACCTTTCAATCTGATTAGATTAGGTTGCCGTTTGGTAATAAAACAATAAATCCTGAAGGAGAGAACAATGATAGAAACCATTACTCATGGTGCAGAGTGGTTTATCGGGCTGTTCCAAAAGGGCGGAGAGGTGTTTACCGGGATGGTGACCGGCATTCTTCCGCTGTTGATTAGTCTGCTGGTTATCATGAACGCACTGATTAATTTTATCGGTCAGCATCGTATTGAACGTTTTGCTCAACGTTGCGCCGGTAACCCTGTTTCCCGTTACCTACTGTTACCGTGCATTGGCACGTTTGTCTTTTGCAATCCGATGACCTTAAGCCTGGGTCGCTTTATGCCGGAAAAGTACAAACCCAGCTACTACGCGGCGGCCTCTTATAGCTGCCACTCAATGAATGGCCTCTTCCCCCATATCAACCCTGGCGAACTGTTTGTTTATCTTGGCATTGCCAGCGGTCTGACAACGCTGAACCTGCCACTTGGCCCACTGGCGGTGATTTATCTGCTGGTTGGTCTGGTCACCAATTTCTTCCGCGGCTGGGTGACCGATCTGACCACCGCCATTTTTGAGAAAAAGATGGGCATTCAACTTGAACAAAAAGTTCACCTGGCAGGAGCAACATCATGACGCGTATTCGGATCGAAAAAGGAACGGGTGGCTGGGGCGGCCCGCTTGAGCTGGAAGCCACGCCGGGCAAAAAAATCGTCTATATCACCGCCGGTACCCGGCCTGCGATTGTTGACAAACTGGCACAACTTACTGGCTGGCAGGCTATTGACGGATTTAAAGAAGGTGAATCCGCGGAGGCGGAAATTGGTGTCGCGGTAATCGACTGTGGCGGCACATTACGCTGCGGCATCTATCCGAAACGACGTATTCCCACCATTAATATCCACTCGACGGGCAAGTCCGGTCCGCTGGCGCAGTACATTGTGGAAGATATTTATGTCTCTGGCGTAAAAGAAGAAAACATCACTGTAGTGGGTGATGCGACACCACAACCCTCTTCCGTGGGCCGTGACTATGACACCAGTAAGAAAATCACCGAACAAAGCGATGGTTTACTGGCGAAGGTGGGAATGGGCATGGGGTCCGCCGTTGCCGTGTTGTTTCAGTCTGGTCGTGACACCATCGACACTGTATTAAAAACCATTCTGCCGTTTATGGCATTCGTCTCGGCGCTCATTGGCATCATTATGGCTTCTGGCCTTGGTGACTGGATTGCCCACGGTCTTGCTCCGCTGGCGAGCCATCCACTGGGTCTGGTCATGCTGGCGCTCATCTGCTCCTTCCCACTGCTTTCACCTTTCCTCGGCCCAGGCGCAGTTATCGCACAGGTTATCGGCGTATTGATTGGCGTGCAGATTGGTCTCGGCAATATTCCGCCGCATCTGGCTTTACCGGCACTGTTTGCCATCAACGCGCAGGCGGCCTGCGACTTCATCCCGGTCGGTTTGTCGCTGGCGGAAGCCCGTCAGGACACGGTTCGCGTCGGTGTCCCTTCTGTACTGGTGAGCCGCTTTTTAACCGGCGCGCCGACTGTACTGATCGCTTGGTTTGTCTCCGGTTTTATCTATCAATAGAGGCTGAAACATGACCGTTATTTATCAGACCACCATCACCCGTATCGGCGCGAGTGCCACTGACGCCCTCAGCGACCAGATGCTCATCACCTTTCGTGAAGGCGCGCCAGCGGACCTCGAAGAGTATTGCTTCATTCATTGCCACGGCGAGTTGAAAGGTGCACTCCATCCCGGTTTGCAATTTTCACTCGGGCAGCATCGCTATCCGGTGACCGCTGTTGGCAGCGTGGCGGAAGACAACCTTCGCGAACTGGGTCATGTCACCCTGCGCTTCGATGGTTTAAACGAAGCGGAATTTCCGGGCACTGTCCATGTGGCAGGCCCTGTACCCGACGATATCGCGCCGGGATCGGTTTTGAAGTTTGAATCTGTTAAGGAGTAAAAAATGAATCAGGTTGCCGTTGTCATCGGTGGTGGGCAAACCTTAGGCGCGTTCCTGTGCCACGGTCTGGCTGCCGAGGGGTATCGCGTCGCGGTTGTCGATATTCAGAGCGACAAAGCCGCAAATGTGGCACAAGAAATTAACGCCGAATATGGTGAAGGTATGGCGTACGGTTTTGGTGCTGACGCCACTAGCGAGCAAAGCGTTCTGGCGCTCTCTCGTGGGGTAGATGAAATCTTTGGTCGCGTGGATTTGCTGGTCTATAGCGCCGGAATAGCAAAAGCAGCCTTTATCAGCGACTTCCAGCTCGGCGATTTTGACCGTTCGCTACAAGTGAATCTGGTGGGTTATTTCCTGTGTGCCCGTGAATTTTCGCGTTTGATGATCCGCGACGGGATTCAGGGTCGCATTATTCAGATCAACTCGAAATCCGGCAAAGTGGGCAGCAAACACAACTCTGGCTACAGCGCAGCGAAATTTGGTGGCGTCGGGCTGACTCAATCACTGGCGCTGGATCTGGCGGAGTACGGCATTACGGTGCATTCACTGATGCTCGGTAACCTGCTGAAATCGCCGATGTTCCAGTCACTGTTGCCACAATACGCGACCAAGCTGGGTATCAAACCGGATCAAGTCGAGCAGTATTACATCGACAAAGTACCGCTCAAACGCGGCTGCGATTATCAAGATGTGCTGAATATGCTGCTGTTCTACGCCAGTCCTAAGGCGTCGTACTGCACCGGACAGTCGATCAATGTCACCGGCGGTCAGGTGATGTTCTGATCAACAGCGGAGATCCGTTAAGGATCTCCGTGAGACTATAGAATGCCTGATGCGCTACGCTCATCAGGCATACAGGACTTCCGCCACTACATTAAGGAAAAGTTATGGTATCCGCACTCATCACCGTCGCCGTTATCGCCTGGTGTGCGCAACTGGCCTTAGGCGGCTGGCAAATTTCTCGTTTTAACCGTGCCTTCGACACACTATGCCAGCAAGGACGGGTTGGCGTGGGCCGTTCCAGCGGGCGCTTTAAACCGCGGGTCGTGGTCGCCATCGCGCTGGACGATCAGCAGTGCATCGTCGACACCTTGTTTATGAAAGGACTGACTGTCTTCGCCCGACCGCAAAAAATTCCCGCAATTACCGGCATGCATGCGGGTGATTTACAGCCCGATGTGATCTTTCCCCATGATCCACTATCACAGAATGCTCTATCATTGGCGCTTAAACTGAAACGTGGATAATTTCGTTGTGAATGTTACTTGCTTGCGAAGTTATCATTTTGAAACCTAAATCAGGTAATCACGCCCATGAAACCTCGTCAGCGTCAGGCCGCCATTCTGGAGTATCTGCAAAAGCAGGGTAAATGCTCGGTTGAAGAATTGGCGCAATACTTTGACACCACAGGCACAACCATTCGCAAAGATCTGGTCATTCTGGAACATGCCGGAACCGTCATTCGTACTTATGGCGGAGTGGTGTTGAATAAAGAGGAATCCGATCCGCCTATCGATCATAAAACGCTCATCAACACCCACAAGAAAGAGCTGATTGCAGAAGCTGCCGTTAGTTTTATCCATGATGGCGATTCGATCATTCTTGATGCTGGCAGTACCGTTTTGCAGATGGTTCCCCTGCTCTCGCGCTTTAATAACATCACGGTGATGACCAACAGCCTGCATATCGTCAATGCGCTATCCGAACTGGATAACGAACAAACTATCCTGATGCCAGGCGGAACATTTCGCAAAAAATCGGCCTCATTTCACGGGCAACTGGCAGAGAATGCCTTCGAGCATTTCACCTTCGATAAATTGTTTATGGGCACCGACGGCATCGATCTCAATGCGGGCGTAACCACGTTCAACGAGGTTTATACCGTCAGTAAGGCAATGTGCAATGCCGCGCGCGAAGTGATTTTGATGGCGGACTCATCAAAGTTTGGCCGTAAAAGCCCCAACGTAGTTTGCAGTCTTGAAAGCGTCGATAAGCTAATTACCGACGCAGGTATCGATCCGGCGTTTCGTCAGGCGCTGGAAGAGAAAGGGATCGATGTGATCATAACCGGAGAGAGCAATGAGTGAAGCACTACTGAACGCGGGACGTCAGACGTTAATGCTGGAGTTGCAGGAAGCAAGCCGTTTACCGGAACGTCTGGGCGATGATTTTGTTCGCGCCGCCAATATCATCCTGCACTGCGAAGGCAAAGTGGTGGTTTCGGGAATTGGCAAATCGGGCCACATTGGTAAGAAAATCGCCGCAACACTTGCCAGTACCGGCACACCGGCTTTTTTTGTCCATCCGGCAGAAGCACTGCACGGCGATCTGGGGATGATTGAAAGCCGCGATGTGATGCTGTTTATCTCTTACTCCGGTGGCGCGAAGGAACTGGATCTGATTATTCCGCGTCTGGAAGATAAATCTATCGCGCTGCTGGCGATGACCGGCAAACCGACGTCACCGCTGGGCCTGGCGGCGAAAGCGGTGCTGGATATCTCCGTAGAACGCGAAGCCTGCCCGATGCACCTTGCGCCGACCTCCAGCACCGTCAATACCCTGATGATGGGTGACGCGCTGGCGATGGCGGTCATGCAGGCGCGCGGTTTTAATGAAGAAGATTTTGCCCGCTCCCACCCAGCTGGGGCACTGGGCGCTCGCTTGCTGAATAAAGTGCATCATCTGATGCGTCGTGATGACGCTATCCCACAGGTAGCGTTAACCGCCAGCGTGATGGATGCGATGCTGGAACTCAGCCGCACCGGTCTGGGGCTGGTGGCGGTATGTGACGCTCAACAACAGGTACAAGGCGTCTTTACCGACGGCGATTTACGTCGCTGGCTGGTAGGCGGCGGCGCACTCACCACGCCAGTTAATGAAGCGATGACGACAGGCGGCACCACATTACAGGCACAAAGTCGCGCCATCGACGCCAAAGAAGTTCTGATGAAACGCAAAATCACTGCCGCACCAGTGGTAGATGAAAACGGCAAACTCACCGGCGCAATTAACCTGCAGGATTTCTATCAGGCCGGGATTATTTAATCCTTCAATCCCAGACGTTTCGCCAGCCGATGCAGGTTGGCGACGTCAGTTTCCAGCATTCGCGCACAGGCTGCCCAGTTGTGATGATTTTGTGCCAGTGCCTGGCGAATAGTTTCACGCTGGAACGCTTCTGTCGCTTCACGCAGGTTTTACTTAACAACGGGCACCGCCGCCGCTTCTGGCGGCGGCAACGTCACCTCAGGAAAAGCAAAATGTTGCGCCTCAAGAATCACTTCATCGCCGTTGCGGGTGGCTCTCGCCAGCACTACCGCCCGATGAATAGCATGTTCCAGTTCGCGCACGTTTCCCGGAAAACTGTAGTGTTGCAGTAAATTTCGCGCCCCGGCACTTAATACCACGCGGGAGAGCCCCTGCCGCAAACGACACTGCTCGCAGAAATACCCCGCCAGCAGAATGACATCATCGCCCCGCTCACGCAGCGGCGGCACCGAAAGTGGAAACACGCTCAGGCGATGAAACAAATCGGCGCGGAATCGCCCTGCCAGCACCTCTTCGCGTAAGTCGCGGTTAGTCGCCGCCAGCACGCGCACATCGACCCGCAAACTACGGTCATCGCCAACGCGCTGAATATCGCCATACTGCAACACCCTCAGCAGCTTGGCCTGCAATGCCAACGACAACTCGCCGATCTCATCGAGAAACAGAGTACCGTTATCCGCCATTTCAAACTTCCCGCTGCGGTTACTGATAGCGCCAGTAAACGCTCCTTTCACATGCCCGAACAACTCACTTTCCGCCACACTTTCCGGCAGTGCGGCACAGTTGAGATAGACCAGCGGATTCACCGCCCGTGGCGAGGCTTCATGAATCGCTTTCGCCACCAGCTCCTTACCGGTTCCCGTCTCACCGCTGATCAGAACGTTGAGATCGGACGCCGCCACAATCTCAATCTCTTTTTTCAGTTGCGTCATGCCAGGGGACAAGCCAATCATCTGCGTCTGTTTCACCGCTTCAAACTGCGTGGCATCGCCTGGCAGCATATTCTGGCTTTCCAGTTGTTCAATCAGCAACGCATTGCTTAACGCTCCCGCCGCCAGCGCGGCAATCAGCCGTAACTCTTCGTCGCTGAAAACATCGAACTGATCGGGCTGCATCCCGTCGAGCGTCAGTGCGCCGATCAGGTTTTGTCCGACAAACAATGGCAGACCAACGCAGGCGTGAACCTTCAGACTCTCCTGCCCAGGAATCAAACCGTCATAGGGATCGGGCAATTCGCTGTCTGCGGGAAAGCGCACCACATCCCCGGCGCGGGCAATCGCTTCCAGCCGTGGATGCCCTTCCAGCGCAAAGCGTCTACCGAGTACATCCTTTGCCAGACCGTCGATGGCAAGCGGAATAAACTGCCGCGAATCGTAACGTAGCAACGCAGACGCATCGCACTCCAGCACCTGACGTAGCGTGGTGATCAGGCGCTGAAAACGATCCTGATGACCAATCCCACGCTGCAATTCGATGGCGATATTCGCCAGCACATCAACGGAAAAACTCATCTTTGCCTCACTGTCAATTTGACTATAGATATTGTCATATCGACCATTTGATTGATAGTCATTTTGACTACTCATTAATGAGCATAATTTTATTTATAGAGTAAAAACAATCAGATAAGAAACTGGCACGCAATCTGCAATTAGCAAGACATCTTTTTAGAACACGCTGAATAAATTGAGGTTGCTATGTCTATTGTGGTGAAAAATAACATTCATTGGGTGGGTCAACGTGACTGGGAAGTGCGTGATTTTCACGGCACGGAATATAAAACGCTGCGCGGCAGCAGCTACAACAGCTACCTCATCCGCGAAGAAAAAAACGTGCTGATCGACACCGTCGACCATAAATTCAGCCGCGAATTTGTGCAGAACCTGCGTAATGAAATCGATCTGGCGGATATCGATTACATCGTGATTAACCATGCAGAAGAGGACCACGCCGGGGCGCTGACCGAACTGATGGCGCAAATTCCCGATACGCCGATCTACTGTACTGCCAACGCTATCGACTCGATAAATGGTCATCACCATCATCCGGAGTGGAATTTTAATGTGGTGAAAACTGGCGACACGCTGGATATCGGCAACGGCAAACAGCTCATTTTTGTCGAAACACCAATGCTGCACTGGCCGGACAGCATGATGACTTACCTGACAGGCGACGCGGTGCTGTTCAGTAACGATGCTTTCGGTCAGCACTACTGCGACGAGCATCTGTTCAACGATGAAGTGGATCAGACGGAGCTTTTCGAGCAGTGCCAGCGTTACTACGCCAATATCCTGACGCCGTTCAGCCGCCTGGTAACGCCGAAAATTACCGAGATCCTAGGCTTTAACTTACCAGTCGATATGATAGCGACCTCCCACGGCGTGGTCTGGCGCGATAACCCGACGCAAATTGTCGAGCTGTACCTGAAGTGGGCCGCTGATTATCAGGAAGACAGAATCACCATTTTCTACGACACCATGTCGAATAACACCCGCATGATGGCTGACGCTATCGCCCAGGGAATTGCGGAAACCGACCCACGCGTGGCGGTGAAAATTTTCAACGTCGCCCGAAGCGATAAAAACGAAATCCTGACCAATGTCTTCCGCTCAAAAGGCGTGCTGGTCGGCACTTCGACGATGAATAACGTGATGATGCCGAAAATCGCCGGGCTGGTGGAGGAGATGACCGGATTACGCTTCCGTAACAAACGCGCCAGTGCTTTCGGATCTCACGGCTGGAGCGGCGGTGCGGTGGATCGCCTTTCCACGCGCCTGCAGGATGCGGGTTTCGAAATGTCGCTCAGCCTGAAAGCCAAATGGCGACCAGACCAGGACGCTCTGGAGTTATGCCGTGAACACGGTCGCGAAATCGCCCGTCAGTGGGCGCTCGCGCCGCTGCCGCAGAGCACGGTGAATACGGTAGTTAAAGAAGAAACCTCTGCCACGACGACGGCTGACCTCGGCCCACGAATGCAGTGCAGCGTCTGCCAGTGGATTTACGATCCGGCAAAAGGCGAGCCAATGCAGGACGTTGCGCCAGGAACGCCGTGGAGTGAAGTCCCGGATAACTTCCTCTGCCCGGAATGCTCCCTCGGCAAAGACGTCTTTGACGAACTGGCATCGGAGGCAAAATGAGCAACGGCATTGTGATCATCGGTTCGGGCTTCGCCGCCCGCCAACTGGTGAAAAATATTCGCAAACAGGACGCCACTATTCCATTAACCCTGATTGCCGCCGACAGCATAGATGAGTACAACAAACCCGACCTCAGCCATGTTATCAGTCAGGGGCAACGTGCCGACGACCTTACCCGCCAGACGGCGGGTGAATTTGCCGGGCAGTTTAATCTGCGCCTGTTTCCGCACACCTGGGTGACGGATATCGATGCCGAAGCCCATGTGGTGAAAAGCCAGAATAATCAGTGGCAATACGACAAGTTAGTGCTGGCAACCGGTGCCAGCGCCTTTGTCCCGCCTGTGCCTGGGCGTGAGTTAATGCTGACGTTAAATAGTCAGCAAGAGTATCGCGCCTGTGAAACGCAACTGCGGGATGCCCGACGCGTGTTGATTGTCGGCGGTGGTTTGATTGGTAGCGAACTGGCGATGGATTTTTGTCGTGCAGGCAAAGCGGTCACGCTAATCGACAACGCTGCCAGTATTCTGGCGTCATTAATGCCACCAGAAGTAAGCAGCCGCTTGCAGCATCGGTTGACGGAGATGGGCGTTCATCTGCTGTTGAAATCTCAGTTGCAGGGGCTGTAAAAAACGGATTCTGGCATTCTGGCAACGCTGGACCACCAGCGTAGTATCGAAGTGGATGCGGTAATTGCCGCCACCGGACTGCGCCCGGAAACAGCCCTGGCACGACGCGCCGGGCTGACGATTAATCGCGGCGTTTGCGTCGATAGTTATCTGCAAACCAGTAATGCCGATATTTACGCGCTGGGCGATTGCGCGGAAATTAACGGTCAGGTATTGCCGTTCCTGCAGCCGATTCAACTTAGCGGGATGGTGCTGGCAAAAAATCTTCTCGGCAATAACACGCCGCTGAAACTACCGGCGATGCTGGTGAAAATCAAAACGCCGGAATTACCGCTGCATCTGGCAGGCGAAACCCAGCGTCAGGATTTACGCTGGCAGATTAATACCGAACGCCAGGGAATGGTGGCGCGCGGCGTTGACGATGCTGACCAGCTTCGCGCCTTTGTGGTCAGTGAGGATCGGATGAAAGAGGCATTTGTATTGTTGAAAACGTTGCCGGTGTAGGTGGGCTACTGTGCCTAAAATGTCGGATGCGACGCTGGCGCGTCTTATCCGACCTACGGGGACGCATGTGTAGGCCGGATAAGGCATTTACGCCGTATCCGGCAAGGGTGTCCAAATGCAACACGCTTTATCCGTTCTGGACTTCACCCGCTAACCAACGCGCCGCAGCAATAACCCCCTGCCCCAGAGACAAACCGCCATCACCCGCCGGTAAACTCTGTGGAAAGAGCAATGTGAAATCAGCGAGATAATGCGCCAGACGTGCACGCAGCAAACGGTTATGAATAACCCCGCCGCTAAATACCAGCGTAGTGATACCACGCATCGTGGCCTGCTCACGCATCAACGCGGCAAAACCCTGCGCCAGCGCATCATGAAACGCCCACGAGCGTTGATTAACCGGTGCCTGCCAGTTCAGCCACTGCTGCCAGAAAGTGGCGAGATCCAGTTGATTGTCCACCCGCGGCATCGTCACCGGATGCGTCACTCCGTCGCATGAGGCTGCGAGCGCCTCCAGAGCACAAGCCGCTTCACCTTCATAACTTAACGTGGCTGGCGCACAGCCCAGTGCCGCCGCCACTGCATCGAACAACCGCCCACACGATGATGCCAGCGGCGCGTTAATTCCACGCTCAATGGCCCGCGCCAGTACGCTCCAGTTTTGCTGTTGCACACTTGCTGTTTCAGGGTAATTCTGCCACTCCGGCACAAAGCGCAGGCACTGCGCCAGCAGGTTTCGCCACGGCTGCTTCGCCGCCAAATCGCCACCCGGAAGCGCCACTGCAGGCAAGCCGCCCAGGTGCTCACATTCGCGATAGTTCACCCGCAGGCACTCGCCGCCCCACAAAGCGCCATTCTCCCCCATACCGATACCGTCGAGCGTCAAAGCAATGACATCACCGCCATCCAGCGGCCACTGATGCTCTGCCAGACACGCCGCTGCATGGGCATGATGATGCAGTACCGTTTGCGTCGGCAGATTCATTTCGCTCGCCCACTGGCTGGAGACATAGCCCGGATGCACATCATGCACAATGTATTGCGGAGTGAAATCGTAGATGTTTTGCATCAGGCGTAACGCTTCGCGCCACTGCATCTGGATGCCATCGTCACTTAAATCGCCCAGATGCTGACTCAACACCGCTTGTTCACCGCGCACCAGGCAGAAGGTATTTTTCAGATCCGCGCCAAGACACAGCACAGGCGGAACATTTTTAAAGCCCGGAGGCAAAACCAGCGCATCCGGCACATACCCCCGCGAACGGCGCAGCATTTCGCCGCTTTCGCGCACCACTGAATCATCCATCCGCTGCACGATGTCGCGGTTATGTAGCAAGAATCCGTCGGCAATGCCCTGCAAATCCGCCAGCGCCTGTTCGTTGCTGATAGCTGGTGGTTTACCGCTCAGGTTGCCGGAGGTCATCACCAGCGGGCATTGCAGTTCCTGTAACAGCAAATGCTGGAGCGGGTTCGCAGGCAACATCACCCCGACTTCGTTAAGGCCAAGGGCGATATCATCACAAAGCTCAGGTACGTATTTTTTATCCACCAGCACAATCGGCGCAGCGGGCGTGGTAAGCAACTGGCGCGCAGCGTCTGGTAAACTTTCTGCCACTGGCAACATGACTGCCAGCGGTTTCGCCGGGCGATGTTTGCGCTCCCGCAGTGTCGCCACCGCGTTACTGTTACGTGCATCGCAGGCAAGATGAAATCCGCCAATCCCTTTGATGGCGACAATGTTGCCCATTTTTAACTGTGCGATAGCTGCCTGTAATGCCGCCTCTTGTTCTGCATGTTCACCATGACTTACCCATTCAAGATGCGGGCCACACTCCGGGCAGGCCACCGGCTGGGCGTGGAAGCGACGATCGAGCGGGTCGCGGTACTCTTTGTCACAGGCCGGACATAGCGGAAACGCCGCCATCACGGTAAACGGGCGGTCGTAAGGCATCGCGCGAATAATGGTGAAACGCGGGCCGCAGTGGGTACAGTTGATAAACGGATAACGATAACGCCGCTCGCCTGGGGTATTCATTTCGGCAAGGCAAGCAGGGCAAGTGGCGGCATCCGGGACAATTTGCGTATTCATGGTGCCGCCGGTGCTCTGGCGGATGGTGAACTCGGTGGGCAGTTGTGACCAGATAAACGGCTCACGCTCGACGCTATCAATACGCGCCAGTGGCGGACAGTGCTGATGCAATTGAACAAGAAACGTTTCCGGGTCTTCCAGCAGCCGGACTTCTACGCCATCGCCGTCATTACATACATCGCCGTGAAGATTTAATTGCTGTGCCAGCTGCCAGACAAACGGACGAAAACCGACGCCCTGCACTTTGCCACGAATACGCAGTTGGACACCGCAAGATGTGTTTTTTGCCATTGAGTTATTCCCGCCATCATGAATTGCGTAACCCGCCCTGCCGGACACGACAGCGTCGTATCCGGCAGTCTCAGGTCGGTGATACCGCCCGCTCCGTATTCTACGAATATTTCCGGGAATTCCTTTGATGCCAGAACAGTTCTGTAAGATTTTTAGAACATCAGCGCCGTACGGCGGCGTTTTTCTGCGCTCAGTTGTTCAAGTTTATTACGATCGACACAAATCAGCGCATGGGTCGGGCAAGCCGCCATACACGCCGGGCCGTCTTCACGATGGTTGCACAGGTCGCATTTATTGGCTTCGGCTTTGTCAGCCCGTACATTCAGACCCGCGCCGCTGTTGCGAATCACAGGACGTACCACCACTTCCATCGCGCCATACGGGCAAGCCACCACGCAGGTTTTGCAACCAATGCAACGTTCCTGCATCACATGAACAAACCCTTTATCACGGCTGATAGCACCATTCGGGCAGACGTTAGCGCACGGTGCATCTTCACACTGACGGCAAACTGTCGCCGTGGAAATGTTCACACCTTTAATGACATGGATACGCGGTAAAAATGTTTCCGGGGTCAGCGATGCACAGTCCTGATTTTCCTGATGAGAAACCACGCACGCCACTTCACAGGTACGGCAACCAATACATTTACTCGCGTCAGCAATGATGAAACGGTTCATCAAATTCTCCAGCAATGACAGTTAATGCGCCGATACACTCACAAATCATGCCAGTTTTTAATTTGCTGTTATTTAAGGAAATTAATTTCTGTAATGCAGGAAAAAAGATGTCATCGACACTAGTGACGATGACATGTGATGACAATGTTTATCGCGAAAGGGCAATGAGTGAGTCGCGGCGGATCAGTTTTCCGCTAAAGGTTTTCGGCGGTGAGAAATCCCCGCCATCGAGCATAAAAATCAGCCGTCCAATAATTTCCTGAATCATCTCAGTCACCGGAATTTTTACGCTGGAGAGCGCCGGAACGATATAGGGGGCAATTGCGATATCATCGAATCCGATAACTGACACCTGCTCTGGCACCGCTACGCCGCGCTCGTGCAACGCTTTGAGCGCACCTATCGCCATATCGTCGTTACTGGCAACTAACGCGCTAAATTTAGCCCCACGTTCGAGCAACGTTTCTACCCCTTCGGCCCCGCTGGCGGGCGTCCATTTACCGTTAGCGATAAGTTTTTCATTGAGCGCAATACCATGCTGCGACAGCGCGTCTTTATACCCGGCAAGACGTTCAATGCTGGTGGGGGAATCCATCGAGCCGGTAAGGAAAGCAATCTCCTGATGCCCGGCGTTTATCAACTCTGCCACGGCGTTAAAGCTGGTCTGTTTATGATCGCACCAGACGCTATGGCTGCTATTATTGCGCAGGCGGCGATTAAGCACCATTATCGGCTGACTGTGCGCGTCAATGATGTCATCAATCTCATCCACGCTTAAAAAACGCGGGTAAATCATAATGGCGTCGCAGCGCAAATCCAGCAGATACTGAATCGCCTGGCGCTCTTCTTCGGCGCTGTGTTTACCATCTGCCAATAGCAACTGTCGCCCTTTCTCTTCCGCCATTCGCGCGGCATGAAACAGTAATTCACTAAAATAAATGCCGTGATAAAGCGTGTTGGTCACTACCAGCCCCAGCGTCTGAGTACTCTTCGCCGACAGATTGCGGGCCAGCAAATTTGGGCGGTAACTGCTCTCTTCTACCGCCTGAAACACGCGATCTTTAGTCTCCTGGCTGACGTAGCCATTACCTGAAAGCACGCGGGAAACGGTCGCTTTTGAAACCCCGGCGCGCTTCGCCACTTCCAGCATCGTCGTCATCATTTTCATCCCTTTACACGCAATCAACGCAGTGTACTGCACCGTTTGCCGATTGTCCTTGCGCAATCGGCGGGAAAAATATTCAGGTGACCGGTTTCACAAATATAAAAAATGAACAATTAACTCTCTTGCTTATTTAGTGACAACTATTCATGATTTTGTGAAACCGGTTTCTTAATTCCGTTTCAGCATCGGCATTTTTCCGTCACGTCGACTGATAACAACTACATCTACCCTACTGATAACAGGATAAAATCCGATGGCCAAAAATTATGCGGCGCTGGCACGCTCGGTGATAGCGGCACTGGGCGGCGTTGATAACATCTCGGCAGTCACGCACTGTATGACGCGTTTGCGCTTTGTTATCAAAGATGACCAGCTTATCGACAGCCCGACGTTAAAAACCATCCCCGGCGTGCTCGGCGTGGTACGTAGTGACAACCAGTGTCAGGTAATTATCGGCAATACGGTTTCGCAGGCCTTTCAGGAAGTCGTCAGCCTGCTGCCGGGAGATATGCAGCCCGCACAGCCCGTGGGTAAACCCAAACTCACGCTGCGTCGCATTGGTGCGGGGATCCTCGATGCGCTGATCGGCACCATGTCACCGCTGATCCCGGCGATTATCGGCGGATCGATGGTCAAACTGCTGGCGATGATCCTCGAGATGAGCGGCGTGCTGACAAAAGGATCGCCGACCTTAACCATTCTGAATGTGATTGGTGACGGTGCTTTCTTCTTCCTGCCGCTAATGGTCGCGGCATCTGCCGCCATCAAATTTAAAACCAATATGTCGCTGGCGATTGCCATCGCGGGTGTGCTGGTACATCCGAGTTTTATTGAATTAATGGCGAAAGCGGCCCAGGGTGAACATGTCGAATTTGCCCTGATCCCGGTCACCGCGGTGAAATACACCTACACGGTGATCCCGGCGCTGGTGATGACCTGGTGCCTGTCATATATCGAACGCTGGGTGGATCGCATTACACCGGCGGTGACCAAAAACTTCCTCAAGCCAATGCTGATTGTGTTGATTGCCGCACCGCTGGCAATCCTGCTGATTGGCCCGATTGGTATCTGGATCGGTAGCGCCATTTCGGCGCTGGTTTACACCATTCATGGTTATCTGGGCTGGCTTTCAGTCGCCATTATGGGCGCGCTGTGGCCTCTGCTGGTAATGACCGGGATGCACCGCGTCTTTACGCCAACCATCATTCAGACCATTGCCGAAACCGGCAAAGAAGGAATGGTCATGCCATCAGAGATCGGCGCTAACCTGTCGCTGGGCGGTTCATCACTGGCGGTGCCGTGGAAAACGAAAAACCCGGAACTGCGCCAGACGGCGCTGGCTGCGGCGGCATCAGCCATTATGGCGGGGATTTCCGAACCGGCGTTATACGGCGTGGCGATCCGCCTGAAACGTCCGCTTATCGCCAGTCTTATCAGCGGTTTTATTTGCGGCGCGGTTGCCGGTATGGCGGGGCTTGCCAGCCACTCAATGGCAGCGCCGGGGCTATTTACCAGCGTGCAATTCTTCGATCCGGCGAATCCAATGAGCATCGTCTGGGTGTTCGCGGTCATGGCGCTGGCGGTGGTGCTGTCGTTTATCCTCACACTGTTGCTCGGCTTTGAGGATATTCCTGTTGAGGAAGCGGCTGCCCAGGCGCGAAAGCATCAGAGCGTACAACCGACCGTCGCCAAAGAAGTAAGTCTTAATTGAGGATGAAAATGTCAGTATTTCCAGAAGGTTTTTTATGGGCGGCGCGCTTGCCGCCAACCAGTCTGAAGGTGCGTTCCGTGAAGGCGGAAAAGGGCTGACCACCGTCGATATGATCCCACACGGCGAGCATCGAATGGCGGTGAAACTGGGGCTGGAAAAACGTTTTCAGTTGCGCGATGACGAGTTTTATCCCAGCCATGAGGCGACGGATTTTTATCATCGTTATAAAGAAGATATCGCCCTGATGGCAGAGATGGGATTCAAGGTTTTCCGTACCTCAATTGCCTGGAGCCGTCTCTTTCCGCAGGGCGATGAAATCACGCCCAATCAGCAGGGCATTGCTTTTTATCGTCCTGTCTTTGAAGAGTGTAAAAAGTACGGTATCGAACCGCTGGTCACGTTGTGCCACTTCGATGTGCCGATGCATCTGGTCACCGAATATGGCTCCTGGCGTAACCGCAAGCTGGTGGAGTTTTTCAGCCGCTACGCCAGAACCTGCTTTGAAGCATTTGATGGTTTGGTGAAATACTGGCTAACCTTCAATGAAATCAACATTATGTTGCATAGCCCGTTCTCCGGCGCGGGTCTGGTGTTTGAAGAAGGTGAAAATCAGGATCAGGTGAAATATCAGGCCGCGCATCACCAGCTGGTTGCCAGTGCGCTAGCCACCAAAATCGCCCATGAGGTTAACCCGCAAAATCAGGTGGGCTGTATGCTGGCGGGCGGTAACTTCTACCCTTACAGCTGCAAACCGGAAGATGTCTGGGCGGCGCTGGAGAAAGATCGGGAAAACCTGTTTTTTATCGATGTGCAGGCGCGTGGCGCGTATCCGGCTTACTCTGCCCGCGTATTTCGCGAAAAAGGGGTAACCATAGATAAAGCGCTGGGCGATGATGAGATCCTGAAAAACACCGTCGATTTTGTCTCTTTCAGCTATTACGCCTCGCGCTGCGCCTCGGCGGAGATGAACGCCAACAACAGCAGTGCGGCGAACGTGGTGAAATCGCTGCGTAACCCGTATCTGCAAGTGAGCGACTGGGGCTGGGGAATTGATCCACTCGGTCTGCGTATCACCACGAATATGATGTACGATCGTTATCAGAAGCCGCTGTTTCTGGTGGAAAACGGCCTCGGCGCAAAAGATGAACTTGCTGCCAATGGCGAGATTAACGATGACTATCGCATCAGCTATTTACGCGAACATATCCGCGCAATGGGCGAAGCGATTGCAGATGGCATTCCGCTGATGGGCTACACCACATGGGGCTGTATTGATTTAGTTTCCGCCTCTACGGGTGAAATGAGCAAACGCTACGGTTTTGTCTACGTAGACCGTGACGACGCAGGCAACGGCACGCTGACGCGCACACGTAAGAAATCGTTCTGGTGGTATAAAAAAGTGATTGCCAGTAATGGGGAAGATTTAGAGTAAGTAACAGTGCCGGATGCGGCGTGAACGCCTTATCCGGCCTACATAGTTCGTGCGACATGTAGGCCCGATAAGCGCAGCGCATCGGGCAATTTAGCATTTGGCATTAGTCAAAAATCAAAGAAACCATTCCGGCTTAACGCCAAATCGGGCTGAAAGTGCCTTAATGTGGGATATCGTCAGGGATCGTTGTCCAGACAAAATCTGACTGACCAGGGATTTAGAGCCGATTTCGTTCTTCAAATCCGCATAGGTCAGATTATGTTGATCAATCAGCGTGCGAAGTAACGCCACGCCAACAGGCATTGCCGCAACGGCTTTGTCGAACTCTGCAAACTCTTGGTTGTTGTTTTCATATTCTGCAATGCGGCTCGCCAGAAAGTCGATAAGTGGATTGGTGTCATCTTCTTCAATCAAATATTCGACCAGTTCCAGTGCTTCACGATAATCATCTTCTGAGTCACTACCTCCCAGAAAGGGGACTGCATTGACCAGTTCTCTTGTTGCTTTAACAGCGCGTGCAGCATTAGCAGTCATTCTTTGTTCTCTCTGTAGTAACGTGTCAGTTTGTCATACTCGGCGTGATTAGTTATGTGCTTCACAAAGAACCGCTTATTAACAAAGTTTATGTAGGCAATCACCCTTAGGTTGTTCCCACCTACATCCAGAACGTACCATTTGTTGCGATATTTAAAATTGTCGAGGTTGGGAAACGCCGTTCGCATCTCTTCTGGCGTAGAAAAATCCGTTTCCTTAATAACCCGATACAATGCCTGAAGAGCCAGAGCGTCGTTAGGATATTTACGCGCAGACTCTTCAAATGGCGCTTTAGAAATGATGTGCATTTTTAAGTTTTAACTTCCTTATAGTAAGTAAACAGCCACATCTGCGAGTTCTATCCTTATGTGTTCGGAAACTATAGCTCATCAAATCCAAGTTCACAATATGTAAACACTTGTGCGCGATATAATTACCCCCAAAATCCTCATAGCCACTCTGCAAAAAGTCAGTTCTGGTTCACCCCTCAAGCACATCCCCCTTTATCAAGCAACGCTGCGTCTGCGCCAGATCTTCCGTTTGCGGGTCGCGCCCGGCGATGGGTTTGAGGACGAGTTTACGGTTGGGGGTATAAGTAAAACGCGTGAGCGCGGGATAGCTTAACTTGTCAAACCAGCCGTGAACACGCTGCCATTTGGCGTCTTTTACCTGATACAGACTGGTTATCCAGTAACCAGAATTAAACTGCATATCCAGCAATTGCGTGTGACCATTGCCTTGCAAATCCAGCAAATCATCTACGCCAGTTTTGCTTGCGGTGTAGAATCCCTTGGGTTCAAAGACACAGGGACGGCCTTCGCGCGTGAACGTCATAAGAATTAAATGTGCATAAGGAGCCAGACCATTACCGGTACTTGGTAACCAGATAACCAGATCCTGAATGCCGTTACGATCAAGATCGGCGCGATAGAGTTGCCCTTTGCCCGCTATGTTTGCCAGCATACCCACAGGCACAGTCCAGGATTTACCGGCGCGGTCTTTAGCGGTTAATTGCCAGTAATCTTCTTCATTTGGCATCTTCTCAAGCGTCACGCCAGCAACGCCCACTTTCCTAAAATGCCAGGTTTGCTCGGCATCATAAGGCATGGTCAGGAGAGGTTTCAGCGCCCGCTTTTGCGCGTATTCGCTGTCACTCATTGGTAGATATTCGGTAAAGCTGGTGGCCTGTGCAGGCAGCACTAAGCTCAATAAAAAAGCGCACATCCCTGTTCTGATGTTCAATTCCCTGAATTCCCTGATGGAGAATTATTCTTCTTCCACCGCTAACTGCGCAAATCCACCATTTCCTTCCCAACCTTCCAGTCGTTGATAAACGGTTTCTACCGCATCTTTAATCGGCTGGGTCATCGGGTAGTAAAAGCCGACGATATCCGGCTGAATGCCGAGGAAAATCACTTCACCAATGTCTTCTTTTAACTGGTCGATAAGGTAATTCAACGGCATGTTATGGGTAGTCATCATAAACATCTCGGCGATATCATCCGGGTCGATGATGCGGATTTCGCCGGGGTTTAGCCCCATATCCGTGGCGTCGACAATCAGCAGTCGTGTCGGGCGCAGTTCACGGATGGCGACGATGTCGTTTTCCGGTGCACTACCGCCGTCAATCACCACCCAGTTACCTTTCGGCGCGGCGGCGCACTTTTCCGCCAGCAGCGGGCCAGCGCCATCATCGCCCATCATGCTATTGCCAACACAGAGTAAAACGTCAGTCACGCAGTCTCCTCACCATCAAATAGATGGCGTTTTCCTGATGAATATCATGCAGCATACTTAACAGCATTGTACTCCATTCCTGCTGCTGCGAAGTTTGCGCTGCCCGGGCTTTATCGAATGCGTTGGCCAGCATCGGCACATGGTTAATGTCGATGACGATCTCGCCATATTTCGGTACGCCTTCCATTTTGTGGCGGGCTTCGCTGCCCGCCTCCAGAGTGGCAATCCATGCCAGATATTCATCCCATGGGCAGGTGAGCGCCGCTTCCAGGCAATCGATAACCCCAAGGTGGTGACCAATCGCCAGGCTGTAATAGACCACCTGCTGCGCCTCGGCGGGCGTGGCATCGTTCTCATCAATAAATTTACGGCTCAGTTGACTGAACACCACCTTTTCACTCATCGGATACGCGCCTCTTCAACAACATGATTCAGATGGCTGACAATCTCGTTCAGACGCGGATCGTTTTCCGCTTCCAGCCAGCGTGCAACCTGTTCTTCGCCCTGCCCTAACTGTGTAAGGTAATCATCGGCAATCTGACGACCGTAACGATAACCCGCCAGGCGACGTGCTTCGCGATCCACTTTCACGCGCAGCGGCTGCACCATATCGCCATGCAGGATCTCCGCCGGTTGTTCATCCAGTTCACCCGGCCCACGGGCGTGAATTTTTTGCTCCAGCAGGCCGAGCGCCATTGCAAAGCCGTACAGCGTGGCGGCAGGCGTTGGCGGGCAGCCAGGGATATAAACATCCACAGGGACAATTTTATCCGTACCGCCCCACACGCAGTAGAGATCGTGGAAGATCCCGCCGCTGTTACCGCAGGCACCGTATGAGATACAGATTTTCGGGTCCGGCGCGGACTGCCACGCACGCAGCGCAGGGGATCGCATTGCACGGGTGACCGCGCCGGTAAACAGTAAAATATCCGCATGACGCGGTGAAGGAACGACTTTAATGCCGAAGCGTTCTGCATCGAACAGCGGAGAAAGCGTGGCGAAAATTTCGATTTCGCAGCCGTTGCAGCCGCCGCAGTCCACGCGGTAAACATAGGCAGAACGTTTGATTTTTTTCAGTAACGACGCCTTCATGCTGGCGATGGATTCATCCACCGTCATCGGGATCGGAATGCCGTTGGCGTCACGGGGGCCTAATAAATTGCTCATCAGATGGCCTCTTTCATATGGCGAGTCAGTTCAATACGGTCGGACGGCACCAGGCATTTCTGGCGCTTACATTCCGGGCAAGTCTCAAAGCTTTCGCGGTGGTTTTCCGCGCGGCTGTCACCATTGTGCTTAAGCAGCGCAATGGCGTAGTCGATCTCTTTCTGTACGGCGAAAGGACGATTGCAGACGCGGCAGTTGCACAGCGCGAAGCGGGACTGTTGCAGGAAGTCTTCTTTCTTCCACACCGCCAGTTCGAACTCTTGCGACAGTTTGATCGCCGCCGTCGGGCAAACTTCTTCGCAGCGTCCACAGAAGATGCAGCGCCCGAGATTAAACTCCCACGCCAGCTCTCCTGTGGGGAGGTCAGTTTCAACCGTTAAGGCGTTTGACGGGCAGGCATTGACGCAAGCCGCGCAGCCGATGCACTGCTGCGGGTTCTGCTCTGGCTTACCACGGAAGTTTTTATCAACCGCAATCGGCTCCAGCGGATAAGACGAGGTCGCCGTGCCGGTTTTGATGACTTTTTTGATAAAGGTCAACATGGCGATTCCTTATTTCAGCGGCGAGTTTTTACGCTCAATGCTGTAACGCTCGAGTTCTTTGTACGGCACCACTTTGCTCTTCTTCTTACGCACATCGACTACGGTCATGCGGTCGGTACAGGAGTAGCAAGGGTCCAGGCTACCGATAATCAGCGGCGCATCGGAAACGGTATTGCCACGCAGCATGTAGCGCAGGGGCGGCCAGTTCGCGTAGGTCGCGGCACGGCAGCGCCAGCGGTACAGCTTCTGGTTGTCGCCGGTCATGCTCCAGTGGATATCGTCGCCGCGCGGCGCTTCGGCAAAGCCCAGCGCGAAACGGTGCGGAATGTAGGTAAAGCCTTCCACCATCAGCGGACCGCCCGGCAGGTTATCCAGACCGTAGTCGATCATATTCAGCGCGGTATAGACCTCGTTGATTCGCACTTTCAGACGGGAAATAACGTCGCAGCCCTGCTCGCTGTGGACTTCCATTGGCAGCAGGCCATAACCGACAAACGGGTGATCGGCGCGAGTATCGCGGGCGAGACCGCTGGCGCGAACCATCGGGCCAACGTTACTGAAATCGCGGGCGATTTCCGGGTCCAGACGACCAATGCCGACGGTGCGTTGTTCCATGTTCGGCGTACTCAGCAGCACATCCACCAGCTCCTGCACTTCACGACGCATTTGTTGCGCCAGCTGGCGGGTCTGGATCATGTCATCTTTCAGCAGATCGCGACGAATCCCGCCGATCAGGTTCAGGCCGTAGGTTTTACGCGCACCGGTAAGGATCTCTGCCATTTTCATGGAGGTTTCACGCACGCGGAAGAACTGCATAAAGCCGGAGTCGAAGCCGGTAAAGTGACAGGCGAGGCCGAGGTTGAGCAGATGCGAGTGCAGGCGTTCCACCTCCAGCAGAATGGCGCGGATCATCTGCGCGCGTTCTGGCACCTGAATACCCATCGCGTTTTCCACCGACGTGGTGTAGGCGGTGCTGTGGGCAAAGCCGCAGATCCCGCACACACGGTCAGAGAGGAAGGTCACTTCGTTATAACCCATGCGGGTTTCCGCCAGTTTTTCCATACCGCGATGGACGTAGAACAGACGGTAGTCGGCGTCGATAATGTTTTCGCCATCGACGAACAGACGGAAGTGACCCGGTTCGTCAGAAGTGACGTGCAGCGGACCAATCGGCACGACGTTGTTTTTCTTGTCGCCCAGTTCGTTGATGAACTCGTAGGTTTCAGCATCGGTAGTCGGTGCCGGACGCTGACGATAATCCATGCTGTCTTTACGCAGCGGATAAAGTTCATCCGGCCAGTCATCCGGCAGCACCAGACGACGTTCATCCGGCAGACCAACCGGAATCAAACCGTACATATCGCGCACTTCGCGCTCGCCCCACACCGCCGCCGGAACGCGCGGCGTCACGGACGGATACTCCGGTTTGTTGGCGTCAACTTCGACGCGAACCGTTACCCAACACTTGGTGCCCTTCTCCATCGACAGCACGTAATAAACGGCGTAATGACCATTCAGTTTGCGTTCGTCGTTACCAAACAGCACCGACAGCCAGCCACCCTGCTTGTAGTAGAGAAACTCCACCACTTCCGGCAGATAGTTCACCTTTACGGTGACAGTCAGCTGAGCTTTGGTCTGCCAGGCGTGGTCCAGCACGACGCCTGGAAATGCCTCATTCAGCGCGGCGAGATAATGTTGACCTAATTTTTCTTCAGACATGCTCAAACTCTCTTTAATCACGCCGCCAGCAAGGAGACGAACGCTAAAAATGCAAAGCCAAACCCAGCCCAGGTAATGCGCGGAGTAATATCAAGACGCAGACGGGCCATGCTGTTTTCGAACAGCGCGATAACCAGGACGCCGACCACCAGTTTGACGATGGCAATCACCAGCGCCAGCAGCAGTCCACCGACGGTGAAGGTTTCCATTTGTCCCCACGGAATAAACACCCCGACGAACATCTGCAACACCACCAGCTGTTTCAGGCTGATACCCCATTTCATGACGCCAAAGCCGCTACCGCTGTATTCGGAGAGCGGACCTTCCTGCAACTCCTGCTCGGCTTCCGCCAGGTCGAACGGCAGTTTGCCCATTTCGATAAAAGTGGCGAACGCACAGGCGCAGAGCGCCAGCACCAGCGGGATGCTTTGGCTCAGCGGCCAGTGATAAACGGTGTCGGTAATGTTGCTGATGTTGGTGGAACCGGCAACCTGTGCGGCAACCCACAGACCAAGCAGCAACATCGGTTCGACCAGCACGCCAAGCATCGCTTCACGGCTCGCACCGATAGCGGTAAACGGGCTACCGGTATCCAGACCGGAAATGGCAAAGAAGAAACGCGCGATGGCGAAGAGATACAGTAAGGTGATCAAATCGCCCAGTTGCGGCAGCGGAGAACCGACGGTCACCACCGGCAGCGCAGTAGCGATAGTCAGCATGACGCCCACCATCACATACGGCGTCAGGCGGAACATCCAGCCAGAGGCATCCGGGCCAACGCTCTGGCGGCCCAGCAGTTTGATAATGTCGCGATACTCCTGCAACACGCCCGGCCCGCGACGGTTATGCAGACGGGCGCGCGCCACGCGGGTAATACCGGAGAGCAGCGGCGCAACGGCAAATAACACCAGCGCCTGAATTAACGGATATAAAACACTCATTCTCAGGCTCCTCGTGAAACAATAATCACCACCAGTACCGCCAGTTCAACCAGCGCCATCCGGCGGAACAGCAACGCACTACCTTCGCACTGCCAGCCCGGCACCAGCGACACCGGATTCAGCCATTTGCGCAGTTTCAGCACTGGCGCAAACGCCTGTTTAACCGGCATGGCAAAACCGTGAGCGGTAATCACCATTGATTTTTCATGGTCGTAGCCGCACACCCAGGCCGCACCGCGGGAACGTGACGGCAGGCGGTCGCCTTTGCAAATCGCCATAATGATGAATGGCAGCAGCGGGCAGGCAATCAGCAGCAATGTGATCATTGGTTGAGAAACGGTGGTGTTAGCAGGCTCCAGAGGCAGAGGTACAGCAGCAGAGAGCATCGGCAGCAGCCACGGCGCAGCAACACCGCCAATTACGCAGCAAATCGCCAGTGCCACTACGCTTACGCTCATCAGGAGCGGCGCACAGGTGGCGTTTTCGGCTTCTTTGGTACGCGGCGCGCCGAGGAACGTGACGCCATAGACTTTCGCCATACACATCACCGCCAGCGCACCGGTAATTGCCAGACCCACAGCGAGCAGCGGCCCCAGCAGACGGGCAACAAACGCGCCGCTATTGCTCAGTTTGAAGAAGGATTGATAGATAACCCATTCCCCGGCAAACCCGTTCAGTGGCGGCAGCGCAGCCATTGCCATCAACCCGACTAACATGGCGATGGAGATAACCGGCATTTTCTTGCCAATACCACCGAGTTTTTCGATATCGCGATGACCGGTACGGAACCAGACGCTCCCCGCCCCGAGGAACAGTACGCTTTTGAACAGGCTATGGTTAAGCAGATGGTACAGACCACCGACCAGGCCAAGAGCAATCAGCGCCGGTTGTTCGAGCGCGATACCCGTTACGCCAGCGCCCAGCCCCAGCAGGATAATGCCGATATTTTCCAGGGTGTGGTAAGCCAGCAGGCGCTGGATGTTGTGTTCCATCAACGCATACAGACCACCGACGAACGCGGTGATCATGCCGAGCACCAGCAGCGCGATCCCCCACCACAGCGGTGCATTACCGCCCAGCAGTGACAGGGTTAACATGCCCAGCAGGCCAATTTTCATGACTACCGTAGAAAACAACGCGGCAGCTGGCGCAGAGGCGTTAGCATGTGCCTGCGGCACCCAGCCGTGCAGCGGAATAATCCCAGCCAGCAGGCCAAAGCCAATCACACCGAGCAGCCAGATATCGGAACCGAGCGGCAGCTGTTGCATACGCATATCCAGCAGGCGCAGATCCAGCGTGCCATAACGCTGCCACAGCAGCCAGCAAGCAATCACCAGCAGCAGAGTGCCAAGACGCCCCAGCGCAAACCACAGTTTGCCCTCTTTGCTGTTGCTGGTGAGGAACACCGCACACAAGGCCATGACTTCGGCCATTACCACGAACATGCCGAGGTTGCTGGCGATGACGGCGCAGACGGCGCAGACGGCGGCAGCCATCAACATATTGATCTGCAAGCCGTTGCACTTCACCTGCGCGTGGCGATGCCAGTCAATGTTATAGAGGCTGACAAACAGACCGCAAAGGCCGAGGGTAATCAGCCAAATCGCGTTAAGCGGGGAGATTTGCACATCGTAGCTTACCAGCGACAGCGCACCGCTCACGCCAACCGCGCCGCCAATTCCGGCTATCCAGCCACTTAGCGCTTTTTGAAAAGAAAAGAGAAATGCCAGAACAGCGGCGGCGACAAACCATGCCACGCCGCTATTGCTCAGGGAAATTGCGCTCATTTAGCCTCTCCACTTTGAGCCTGCTGAAACAAGGTGAGATCGCCAAAGTCCGTGTTAAAGGTCAGCTCACGCTTACGTTTGCTGACGCGGGCGATATCGGTGTTATCCACCAGATGCAGGGCTTTAGTCGGGCACATCCGCACACAGGCCGGACCTTGTTCATCAAAGCTACAAAGGTCACATTTGACGGCGATCGCGCGAATACCTGGCACCCAGTCAAGCAATGTGCTGACACGCGCCGGAGCAGGCGGTGCCGGTGGCGCTTTCGGGGTATTGGCGTTTGCCGGAATATCCAGCGGACGGCTGCCGGAAAATTCAATTGCGCCAAACGGGCAGGCGATGCCGCACAGTTTGCAGCTTACGCACAGACTTTCATTCAACTGCACGGCCCCATCAACGCGGGTGATGGCGTTAACCGGGCAGACCACCGCGCAGGGTGCATCTTCACAGTGGTGACAGAGCTGCGGCGCAGATTCTTTTTCATTGAGCATCACTCTCAGGCGCGGCATTGATTGCAGGCCGTGCTGGCGATGCGTCTCTGAACAGGCGGCCTCACAGGTGTGGCAGCCGATACAGAGCGTGGAGTCGGCAATTACAAAACGATTCACCAGGCATTCCTCAGGTGATTGTCATTTTTGACGAAAACATGCCGATGAAATGTCATTTTCGACACTCATCGACACGCCCATCCCCAAACAGGCGTAACGCCTGCAAAACGGGCAAAGCCTCAGCTCATGCTGCCGGGCTTTGTCCCTTTACCAGTTGGCTTAAATTCACCGGCACATTGTTTTCAATGGCGGTGTATAAGCTGTCGTAAACGCCAGCGATTTTTTCGAGATAGTGTTCCAGAACCTGTTCGCGATCGCGGATGTTGACCTTGCCATCAATCATGCCGTCAATGCTCAGTTGCGCCTGCGCAATCCGCTGTTTGTCTTCGCCATCTTTTGTTTCGACGTAATACTCGATGGTGTGGCTGTTAAAGCCATCCGCCAGGGTGACGTAAATACGAAAATGTTCAAAAAGGACGAAACAGAGTTCTTTGTCCGGCGCGCAGCTCATGGCGTGATGCAGGCGCGCTTTCGATAACGTGATCCCCTGAACCAGCGAATTGCAGTAGATGTGCCACTGGTCCTGTAGGCGACGATGCCGCTGTGCGATGTAATCGGCTTTCTCGCTTATTTCCCAAATAGTCATTGTCAGGTTACTCGTTTAACAGAGATGCCAGCTTTAAGCATTTTTTTGTGCCAACTTTTAATTTATTGTTATTAAAGAGATTTTTAAGCTAAAGATGAATTTCGTCGCCGTGTCGACGTGTCATTTCGACATCATCGACATTATTCACCGCAGGGATAATCAACACTGGCGCAATTATTGCTTGTAGCTGGCAATAGTTAATGGGAGGCGATATGCACGAAATAACCCTCTGCCAACGGGCACTGGAATTGATCGAACAGCAGGCCGCAAAACACGGCGCAAAACGCGTAACTGGGGTCTGGCTCAAAATTGGCGCATTTTCTTGTGTCGAAACCAGCTCTCTTGCCTTTTGTTTTGATCTGGTTTGCCGCGGCAGCGTGGCGGAAGGTTGTAAACTGCACCTCGAAGAACAAGAGGCCGAATGCTGGTGTGAAACATGCCAACAGTATGTGACGCTACTGACCCAGCGCGTCCGCCGCTGTCCACAGTGTCATGGTGACATGCTACAGATTGTGGCAGACGACGGTTTACAGATTCGGCGGATAGAAATAGACCAGGAGTGAGCGATGTGTACAACATGCGGTTGCGGTGAAGGCAACCTGTATATCGAGGGTGATGAACATAACCCTCATTCCGCGTTTCGTAGCGCGCCATTTGCCCCGGCGGCACGCCCGCAGATGAAAATCACCGGCATTAAAGCGCCTGAATTTACCCCCAGCCAGACTGAAGAAGGCGACCTGCATTACGGTCATGGCGAAGCGGGCACTCACGCACCGGGCATGAGCCAGCGTCGGATGCTGGAAGTCGAAATTGACGTGCTGGACAAAAACAACCGTCTGGCTGAACGCAACCGCGCGCGCTTTGCTGCCCGCAAGCAACTGGTGCTCAACCTGGTTTCCAGCCCTGGTTCCGGTAAAACCACCCTGCTGACGGAAACCTTAATGCGCCTGAAAGACAGCGTTCCGTGCGCGGTTATTGAAGGCGACCAGCAAACCGTGAACGATGCCGCACGCATTCGCGCTACCGGTACACCAGCGATTCAGGTGAACACCGGTAAAGGCTGCCATCTTGACGCACAGATGATTGCCGACGCCGCACCGCGTCTGCCACTGGACGATAACGGTATTCTGTTTATCGAAAACGTTGGCAACCTCGTATGCCCGGCCAGCTTCGATCTCGGTGAAAAACACAAAGTAGCGGTGCTTTCCGTTACCGAAGGTGAAGACAAACCGCTGAAATATCCGCATATGTTTGCCGCCGCCTCGCTGATGCTGCTCAACAAAGTTGACCTGTTGCCGTATCTCAACTTTGACGTTGAGAAGTGCATCGCCTGCGCCCGCGAAGTCAATCCAGAAATTGAAATCATCCTTATTTCCGCCACCAGCGGCGAAGGGATGGACCAGTGGCTGAACTGGCTGGAGACACAGCGATGTGCATAGGCGTTCCCGGCCAGATCCGCACCATTGACGGCAACCAGGCGAAAGTCGACGTCTGCGGCATTCAGCGCGATGTCGATTTAACGTTAGTCGGCAGCTGCGATGAAAACGGTCAGCCGCGCGTGGGCCAGTGGGTACTGGTTCACGTTGGCTTTGCCATGAGCGTAATTAATGAAGCCGAAGCACGCGACACTCTCGACGCCTTACAAAACATGTTTGACGTTTAGCCGGATGTCGGCGCGCTGTTGTATGGCGAGGAAAAATAATGCGTTTTGTTGATGAATATCGCGCGCCGGAACAGGTGATGCAGTTAATTGAGCATCTGCGCGAACGTGCTTCACATCTCTCTTACACCGCCGAACGCCCTCTGCGGATTATGGAAGTGTGTGGCGGTCATACCCACGCCATTTTTAAATTCGGCCTCGACCAGTTACTGCCTGAAAACGTTGAGTTTATCCACGGTCCGGGTTGCCCGGTGTGCGTACTGCCGATGGGTAGAATCGACACCTGCGTGGAGATTGCCAGCCATCCGGAAGTCATCTTCTGTACCTTTGGCGACGCCATGCGCGTACCAGGGAAACAGGGATCGCTGTTGCAGGCAAAAGCACGCGGTGCCGATGTGCGCATCGTTTACTCGCCGATGGATGCGTTGAAACTGGCGCAGGAGAATCCAACCCGCAAAGTGGTGTTCTTCGGCTTAGGTTTTGAAACCACCATGCCGACCACCGCCATCACTCTGCAACAGGCGAAAGCGCGTGATGTGCAGAATTTTTACTTCTTCTGCCAGCACATTACGCTTATCCCGACGCTGCGCAGTTTGCTGGAACAGCCGGATAACGGTATCGACGCGTTCCTCGCGCCGGGCCACGTTAGTATGGTTATCGGCACTGATGCCTATAATTTTATCGCCAGCGATTTTCATCGTCCGCTGGTGGTCGCTGGTTTCGAACCCCTTGATCTACTGCAAGGCGTGGTCATGCTGGTGGAGCAGAAAATAGCGGCCCACAGCAAGGTAGAGAATCAGTATCGTCGGGTGGTACCGGATGCCGGTAACCTGCTGGCGCAACAGGCGATTGCCGATGTGTTCTGTGTCAACGGCGACAGCGAATGGCGCGGCTTAGGCGTGATTGAATCTTCTGGCGTGCACCTGACGCCGGATTATCAACGATTCGATGCCGAAGCACATTTCCGCCCGGCACCGCAGCAGGTCTGCGATGACCCGCGCGCGCGTTGTGGTGAGGTATTAACGGGCAAATGTAAGCCGCATCAATGCCCGCTGTTTGGTAACACCTGTAATCCTCAAACCGCATTTGGTGCACTGATGGTCTCCTCCGAAGGAGCGTGCGCCGCGTGGTATCAGTATCGTCAGCAGGAGAGTGAAGCGTGAATAATATCCAACTCGCCCACGGCAGCGGCGGCCAGGCGATGCAGCAATTAATCAACAGCCTGTTTATGGAAGCCTTTGCCAACCCGTGGCTGGCAGAGCAGGAAGATCAGGCACGTCTTGATCTGGCGCAGCTGGTAGCGGAAGGCGACCGTCTGGCGTTCTCCACCGACAGTTACGTCATTGACCCGCTGTTCTTTCCTGGCGGTAATATCGGCAAGCTGGCGATTTGCGGCACCGCGAATGACGTTGCGGTCAGTGGCGCTATTCCGCGCTATCTCTCCTGTGGCTTTATCCTCGAAGAAGGATTGCCGATGGAGACACTGAAAGCCGTAGTGACCAGCATGGCAGAAACCGCCCGCACGGCAGGCATTGCCATCGTTACTGGCGATACTAAAGTGGTGCAGCGCGGCGCGGCAGATAAACTGTTTATCAACACCGCTGGCATGGGCGCAATTCCGGCGAATATTCACTGGGGCGCACAGACGCTAACCGCAGGCGATGTATTGCTGGTTAGCGGTACACTCGGCGACCACGGGGCGACTATCCTTAACCTGCGTGAGCAGCTGGGGCTGGATGGCGAACTGGTCAGCGACTGCGCGGTGCTGACGCCGCTTATTCAGACGCTGCGTGACATTCCCGGCGTGAAAGCGCTGCGTGATGCCACCCGTGGTGGTGTAAACGCGGTGGTTCATGAGTTCGCGGCAGCCTGCGGTTGTGGTATTGAAATTTCTGAATCAGCGCTGCCGGTTAAACCTGCCGTGCGCGGCGTTTGCGAATTGCTGGGACTGGACGCCCTGAACTTTGCCAACGAAGGCAAACTGGTGATCGCCGTTGAACGCAACGCGGCAGAGCAAGTGCTGGCAGCGTTACATTCCCATCCACTGGGGAAAGACGCGGCGCTGATTGGTGAAGTGGTGGAACGTAAAGGTGTTCGTCTTGCCGGTCTGTATGGCGTGAAACGAACCCTCGATTTACCACACGCCGAACCGCTTCCGCGTATATGCTAATAAAATTCTAAATCTCCTATAGTTAGTCAATGACCTTTTGCACCGCTTTGCGGTGCTTTCCTGGAAGAACAAAATGTCATATACACCGATGAGTGATCTCGGACAGCAAGGGTTGTTCGACATCACTCGGACACTATTGCAGCAGCCCGATCTGGCCTCGCTGTGTGAGGCTCTTTCGCAACTGGTAAAGCGTTCTGCGCTCGCCGACAACGCGGCTATTGTGTTGTGGCAAGCGCAGTCTTATTACGCGTCGCGTGAAAAAGACACCCCCATTAAATATGAAGACGAAACTGTTCTGGCACACGGTCCGGTACGCCGCATTTTGTCGCGCCCTGATACGCTGCATTGCAGTTACGAAGAATTTTGTGAAACCTGGCCGCAGCTGGCCGCAGGTGGGCTATACCCCAAATTTGGTCACTATTGCCTGATGCCACTGGCGGCGGGAGGGCATATTTTTGGTGGCTGTGAATTTATTCGTTATGACGATCGTCCCTGGAGCGAAAAAGAGTTCAATCGTCTGCAAACATTTACGCAGATCGTTTCTGTCGTCACCGAACAAATCCAGAGCCGCGTCGTCAACAATGTCGACTATGAGTTGTTATGCCGGGAGCGCGATAACTTCCGCATCCTGGTTGCCATTACCAACGCGGTGCTTTCCCGCCTGGATATGGACGAACTGGTCAGCGAAGTCGCCAAAGAAATCCATTACTATTTCGACATTGACGATATCAGCATTGTCTTACGCAGCCACCGTAAAAACAAACTCAACATCTACTCCACTCACTATCTTGATAAACAACATCCCGCCCACGAGCGGGACGATTTAGCCCCCTATGAACGCATGTTGTTCGACACCTGGGGCAACCAGATTCAAACCTTGTGCCTGTTACCGCTGATGTCTGGCGACACCATGCTGGGCGTGCTGAAACTGGCGCAATGCGAAGAGAAAGTGTTTACCACTACCAATCTGAATTTGCTGCGCCAGATTGCCGAACGTGTGGCAATCGCTGTCGATAACGCCCTCGCCTATCAGGAAATCCATCGTCTGAAAGAACGGCTGGTTGATGAAAACCTCGCCCTGACCGAGCAGCTCAACAATGTTGATAGTGAATTTGGCGAGATTATTGGCCGCAGCGAAGCCATGTACAGCGTGCTTAAACAAGTTGAAATGGTGGCGCAAAGTGACAGTACCGTACTGATCCTCAGTGAAACTGGCACGGGTAAAGAGCTGATTGCCCGTGCGATCCATAATCTCAGTGGGCGTAATAATCGCCGCATGGTCAAAATGAACTGCGCGGCGATGCCTGCCGGATTGCTGGAAAGCGATCTGTTTGGTCATGAGCGTGGGGCTTTTACCGGTGCCAGCGCCCAGCGCATTGGTCGTTTTGAACTGGCGGATAAAAGCTCTCTGTTCCTCGACGAAGTGGGCGATATGCCACTGGAGTTACAGCCGAAGTTGCTGCGTGTATTGCAGGAACAGGAGTTTGAACGTCTCGGCAGCAACAAAATCATTCAGACGGACGTACGTTTAATTGCCGCGACTAACCGCGATCTGAAAAAAATGGTCGCCGACCGAGAGTTCCGTAGCGATCTCTATTACCGCCTGAACGTATTCCCGATTCACCTGCCGCCACTACGCGAGCGTCCGGAAGATATTCCGCTGCTGGCGAAAGCCTTTACCTTCAAAATTGCCCGTCGTCTGGGGCGCAATATCGACAGCATTCCTGCCGAGACGCTGCGCACCTTGAGCAACATGGAGTGGCCGGGTAACGTACGCGAACTGGAAAACGTCATTGAGCGCGCAGTATTGCTAACACGCGGCAACGTGCTGCAGCTGTCATTGCCAGATATTGCTTTACCGGAGCCTGAAACGCCGCCTGCCGCAACGGTTGTCGCCCAGGAGGGCGAAGATGAATATCAGTTGATTGTGCGCGTGCTGAAAGAAACCAACAGCGTGGTTGCCGGGCCTAAAGGCGCTGCGCAACGTCTGGGGCTGAAACGCACGACCCTGCTGTCACGGATGAAGCGGCTGGGAATTGATAAATCGGCATTGATTTAACTGCAAATTGCCGGACAGATCTGCCTGTCCGGCATACTATTCACGAGGTTTTTTCGGACGATATTTTTCCGGCAGTTCTGGCACCGGACGCTTGTCATCGATGAGATGACGCACGGTTAAGATCGGATGACGCCACAGCATTCTCGGCCCGGCCCAACGCATAATCTGTTTCATCTCTTCACGCTTTGCAGGCTGGTAACAGTGCACCGGACACTGCTTACAGGCTGGTTTCTCTTCGCCGAACACACATTTATCCAGCCGCTTTTGCGCGTAAACAAACAACGTCTCGTAATGCTCCGGCTCCGCTGACGCCTGCGGGCATTTCGCTTGATAAAGATCGATCATTTTTTTAATCGTCAGTTTTTCACGAGAGATACGCTTGCCGGACATGCTGCCTCCACCTCATTAAGATGCATTTATATTACATCTTAATCTTAAAGGGCACTATGACTCTAAAGAAGAAGGGTTCGCCAATCGATACAATTTTGCGTACTTGCTTCATAAGCATCACGCAAAAGCTGCAAAACAGCATCTTTCCCGGAACCAGCATCAAGAACTCGCCGTTCGCTTCTTCCCCTGAAATGATTAACTCCGGTATCATGTGCGCCTTATGTGATTACAACGAAAATAAAAACCATCACACCCCATTTAATATCAGGGAACCGGACATAACCCCATGAGTGCAATAGAAAATTTCGACGCCCATACGCCCATGATGCAGCAGTATCTCAAGCTGAAAGCCCAGCATCCCGAGATCCTGCTGTTTTACCGGATGGGTGATTTTTATGAACTGTTTTATGACGACGCAAAACGCGCGTCGCAACTGCTGGATATTTCACTGACCAAACGCGGTGCTTCGGCGGGAGAGCCGATCCCGATGGCGGGGATTCCCTACCATGCGGTGGAAAACTATCTCGCCAAACTGGTGAATCAGGGAGAGTCCGTTGCCATCTGCGAACAAATTGGCGATCCGGCGACCAGCAAAGGTCCGGTTGAGCGCAAAGTTGTGCGTATCGTTACGCCAGGCACCATCAGCGATGAAGCCCTGTTACAGGAGCGTCAGGACAACCTGCTGGCGGCTATCTGGCAGGACAGCAAAGGTTTCGGCTACGCGACGCTGGATATCAGCTCCGGGCGTTTTCGCCTGAGCGAACCGGCCGACCGCGAAACGATGGCGGCAGAGCTGCAACGCACTAATCCGGCGGAACTGCTGTATGCAGAAGATTTCGCCGAGATGTCGCTGATTGAAGGCCGTCGCGGCCTGCGCCGTCGCCCGCTGTGGGAGTTTGAAATCGACACCGCGCGCCAGCAGTTGAATCTGCAATTTGGCACCCGCGATCTGGTCGGTTTTGGCGTCGAGAACGCGCCGCGCGGACTTTGTGCTGCCGGTTGTCTGTTGCAGTATGCGAAAGATACCCAACGCACGACCCTGCCGCATATTCGTTCTATCACCATGGAACGTGAGCAGGACAGCATCATTATGGATGCCGCGACACGTCGTAACCTGGAAATTACTCAGAACCTGGCGGGCGGTGCGGAAAATACGCTGGCTTCTGTGCTCGACTGCACCGTCACGCCGATGGGTAGTCGTATGCTGAAACGCTGGCTGCATATGCCAGTGCGCGATACCCGCGTGTTGCTTGAGCGCCAGCAAACTATTGGCGCATTGCAGGATTTCACCGCCGAGTTGCAGCCGGTACTGCGTCAGGTCGGCGACCTGGAACGTATTCTGGCACGTCTGGCTTTACGAACTGCTCGCCCACGCGATCTGGCCCGTATGCGCCACGCTTTCCAGCAACTGCCGGAGCTGCGTGCGCAGTTAGAAACTGTCGATAGTGCACCGGTACAGGCGCTACGTGAGAAGATGGGCGAGTTTGCCGAGCTGCGCGATCTGCTGGAGCGAGCAATCATCGACACACCGCCGGTGCTGGTACGCGACGGTGGTGTTATCGCATCGGGCTATAACGAAGAGCTGGATGAGTGGCGCGCGCTGGCTGACGGCGCGACCGATTATCTGGAGCGTCTGGAAGTCCGCGAGCGTGAACGTACCGGCCTGGACACGCTAAAAGTTGGCTTTAATGCGGTGCACGGCTACTACATTCAAATCAGCCGTGGGCAAAGCCATCTGGCACCCATCAACTACATGCGTCGCCAGACGCTGAAAAACGCCGAGCGCTACATCATTCCAGAGCTAAAAGAGTACGAAGATAAAGTTCTCACCTCAAAAGGCAAAGCACTGGCACTGGAAAAACAGCTTTATGAAGAGCTGTTCGACCTGCTGTTGCCGCATCTGGAAGCGTTGCAACAGAGCGCGAGCGCGCTGGCGGAACTCGACGTGCTGGTTAACCTGGCGGAACGGGCCTATACCCTGAACTACACCTGCCCGACCTTCATTGATAAACCGGGCATTCGCATTACCGAAGGTCGCCATCCGGTAGTTGAACAAGTACTGAATGAGCCATTTATCGCTAACCCGCTGAATCTGTCGCCGCAGCGCCGTATGTTGATTATTACCGGCCCGAACATGGGCGGTAAAAGTACCTATATGCGCCAGACCGCACTGATTGCGCTGATGGCCTACATCGGCAGCTATGTACCGGCACAAAAAGTCGAGATTGGACCTATCGATCGCATCTTTACCCGCGTAGGCGCGGCAGATGACCTGGCTTCCGGGCGCTCAACCTTTATGGTGGAGATGACTGAAACCGCCAATATTTTACATAACGCCACCGAATACAGTCTGGTGTTAATGGATGAGATCGGGCGTGGAACGTCCACCTACGATGGTCTGTCGCTGGCGTGGGCGTGCGCAGAAAATCTGGCGAATAAGATTAAGGCATTGACGCTGTTTGCCACCCACTATTTCGAGCTGACCCAGCTACCGGAGAAAATGGAAGGCGTCGCCAACGTACATCTCGATGCGCTGGAGCACGGCGACACTATCGCCTTTATGCACAGCGTGCAGGACGGCGCGGCGAGCAAAAGCTACGGTCTGGCGGTTGCTGTTCTGGCGGGCGTACCGAAAGAGGTTATTAAGCGCGCACGGCAAAAACTGCGTGAGCTGGAAAGCATTTCGCCGAACGCCGCCGCGACGCAAGTGGATGGTACGCAGATGTCTTTGCTGTCAGTGCCAGAAGAAACTTCGCCTGCGGTCGAAGCACTGGAAAATCTCGACCCGGATTCACTGACTCCGCGTCAGGCGCTGGAGTGGATTTATCGCTTGAAGAGTCTGGTGTAATAACAATTCCCGATAGTCTTTTGCTATCGGGAATATTAACGACAACTGACGAATCAAATAAAAATACCCTGTATAATAGGAAAGCTTATTTTACAGGGTAAAACCATGCCATCTACACGCTATCAAAAAATCAATGCCCATCACTATCGCCATATATGGGTCGTTGGTGATATTCATGGTGAATATCAGTTATTACAATCCCGCTTACATCAACTCTCTTTTTTCCCCGAAACCGACTTACTTATTTCTGTCGGCGATAATATTGATCGTGGGCCGGAGAGTCTTGACGTCCTGCGCCTGCTAAACCAGCCCTGGTTTATCTCCGTTAAAGGCAACCACGAAGCAATGGCGCTGGATGCGTTCGCGACCGGCGATGGCAATATGTGGCTTGCCAGCGGTGGTGACTGGTTTTTCGATTTAAATGATTGCAACAAGAGGCAATAGATCTGTTGCTGAAATTCCATCACCTTCCACATATTATTGAAATCACTAACGACATAATAAAATATGTCATCGCACATGCAGATTATCCGGGTGATGAATATCTCTTTGGC